>CAZKQS010000089.1:0-5158 GCA_964554985.1 uncultured Thermoplasmatales archaeon
ACCGAAGCTAATATTGCTCATGCAAAAAATGCTTTAAGAAAAGCTTCTATGAAACTTCCAACACCATGTAAAACAGAGATAAAGAAACAAAAATGATTATTTTTTTTATTTTATATATATTTAAAGAAAAAGGGAAATATTATAATAAAAAGTAGTGTCAATGACACAACAAGAGATATATTTCCAACTATTTTATCAAGTCTTTCTTTTGATATATCTTTTTTAACTTTCTTAATTACTGCTTTAACATAATCATTAAACAAAAATCCACCATCAAGTGGAACCATTGGAATTACGTTGAAAAGACCAACTAATAGATTAAGCCAAAAAATCCAATAAATCAAATTTGTAAAACCCCAAAAGATTTCTTTTGGAAGAAATCCTAAAGGACCTTCTAATTCATAGTTTGAAATGAATGGTTCAATTAAGGGGTTATATCCTTGAAGATAGGAAAATATAGGAATTGAATAAATTTTTGCAAAGCCATTTGGGAAATCATACAATGGATTTTTCATAGAAGATATAAAATATTCTTTGAAAATATTGTAGGCTATACCTAGAAAACTAGTATTTTTTAATTTGGATATATTCAAATTAGATTCGTTGACTATTTCTAAAACATTGTAATAACTCGTGAGTGTTACATTTTTTGTATATTTTTTCTCTTTATACAAATAACTAAAACTAACTGTTTGATTAGGTTTTGTGTTGTCAAGTGCAGCTGATAGATCTTCATTATCTTTAATTTCTGTATCATTAAAACTTACAATTAATGCACCTGTTGGAATGTTTACTTCATCAGCAGGTGTATCTTCGTAAGAAAATAGTATCTCAGATCCATCTATTGGACTTGCCGCAGGTACAAAAACAAATGAAAATAATAATAGGCATATAAGTGCAACAACAAAGTTTGACATGGGACCCGCGGCAAAAACCCTAATCCTTTTTTTAATAGTTGTTTCTTTTAATTGTTCTTCATCTGGTTCAACAAATGCGCCTATTGGTATAATCATATATAATATTCCCATGGATTTTACTTTTAAATCAGCAATATAGGCAAGTATTCCATGTGAAAATTCATGAACAACGATTGCAACTATCAGGGCAATTACTATATATAGTATGTAATCAAGTGGTAGAATAGGGTTAATACCTGGCAAAACCAATGCAATTTCAGGACCTGGAAGTAGTTCTTTTTGAGCAGGTGTTAAATCAAGGTTAAGTAAAGTTGTAAACTGTGAAAAAAGGACAAAAACAATTATAATCATTGAAACAAAACAAACAATTACTGCTAAGTTCCCATATCCTTTCCAGAACCTTTTTTTACTGGATATTTTTTTTAAAAAACCTAAGCCCTTCTTTGTTTTAAGAAGAAGTGCTGGACCGAATAATGAAATCCCATATTTTTCAAAAACTCCTTTTTTATGCAGTAATGCAACTACCAAAAAATATCCTAAAAGAATTGAAACAAATATTAGAAGACCATCAATCCACGTCATAATATTGAGCAATGCAATAAGTTTCTATTTATTAAACTTCCCGAAAAGATCACTCAAATCCAATTTTTTTATTTTGTTTTTTTAGTTCATTTATAAGATATTTACACCACTTAAGTTTCTTTAATTTTTGCTTGATATCTTTATTTTCATAAAATGAATATTTACCAATTTTTTTATTAAAATCGAAACCAAGTAGATTTATTTTTTTTGCATTAAAAGAATCAGCAAGAAACACGCATCTATCGCCATCAGTAAAACCACCAAAGTTATAGAGATTTTTATATTTTGAAGGGTCAGTTTGAGTGGTACCTACAATTTTTCCGTTGAACTTATCTATATATTTTTGTATTCTCTTGATATTATCGCCATGAGCATGAACTAAAACTATACTTCCTTTTTTATTTGCTTTAATTTGATCAGATACTTTTCCATCCAAATCAGTAACAATTATATCAGGGATAATACTATTTTTTAAAAGAGCACTTGTTGCACCATCTGCAGATACTACTAAAAATGTATCAATTTTATTTTTGTATTTTTTGATAGAGTTTACTAGAGATGGACCCGCTCCAAAAATAATTACATTATTTTTATTAATCAGATTTTTGAGAAGATCTATTTCAATAATATTTTTTTTAGATAAAATTTTTTCAAGTATTTTTGCTGATTCTAGATCTTTATTTTTGTCAAAATTGAAATCTTTTAAAATTCTTCCATAGAATACTTTCCAATCGGTATATTTCATGTTAATCTAGTTTTCTTCAGCAAGTTTTTTTGTTTGACTTTCAACTTCCCTTTCTTTTTCATCTGTACTATGCATTTCTTTGATATAGTGATGTGTTATTGCTCCAATTAATGCTATCATTATTCCTGCAATAGTATAAAATATAAAATTAACACTGAAGAAATATTCAACTATAAATTCAGAGGGCCATCCTTCTAAAGATTTTTCAAGTGTATCAAATACAGCATAAGAGATAAAGCCAAAAGCAAATAATGAGAAAGGCATAACCCAATAGGTCCATAATATCTTTCTATCTTTTACATAGGTATCAACAATTCTTCCAAATAATGCAACTAAGCCACTAAGTACTATTCCCCATATCATATTTTTAACAAAAGATAATATAGGTATTAGTCCAACATCACTTTTAAAATCTGTATTTTGATAAGCTAGAAATCCTGATGCAACTAATATGACAATTGCTAGTATGTAAGTATAAATTGATAGTTTACCTGTTAGAAAACCTGATTTTATATCCTCCCACATATATGCAATGTTTTTTTCCCATCTAAATACTCTAATTAACAAGTAAGCTCCAAGTGTGAGTAATATTGCTCCAAAACCACTTGCAGTCATATCTAAAAGTACAAAAAATGCCCATACAATTAAAACTAGAGAAATTGGCAAAACAAATTGCTTTAAGACTTTTTCATCATCAAGAATTTTTAATAATCTATAATATGTTGCTTCAATTTCTTTACTTTGTTTTACAGCAACCCTACATACAGATAATATTTTTATCCTAGATTGAATGATTGGAAGAATATGTTCATCTTCAGCTCCATCAGAAATTAATATAACACTATCAACATTTGTCTCTTTAATTACATCTTCTAGTTGATTTGATAATATTTCATCAGATTTTAAACCGACTTTAATATGTCCACATATTGTTGCTATTTCAACTTTTTTCTTTTCTTTTTTTAATTTTAGATAAGTTGAAATTGCATAATATATTGCATTTAGATCTGAATCTTCTGGATCTGCCTGCCCTAGTTTATTAGCTGCCTCTAAATTCTTTTCATAGCCAACAATCGGGCTTTTAACATTTGCTTTTCTCCCAAAATCATCGTCACGATCCACGTTGAGAACAAGCGTTTTCATAGATTTCTAATATCGTATAAATAATCATATATTTAAGTTTGTTACCATTAAAATTAGTAAAAAAACGAATAATTTCCAAATAAAACTAGGAAAATATTTAAATATTATTAACTACAAAGTATATCATAAGGAGACTAGGAAAAATGGCTGACAAAGAAAAAATGACAAAGATTCAGTCTTTTATAAAGAAATGGAACTACAAAAAATAATTCAATTTAGAATTTTTCAATTCATTTTTTATAGAGAAGTGTAATACAGCAGAAAGGTTCAGAATGGAAAAGCAAATTCTATCAAAATCAAAGTTTTTACTAATAATTCTGCTTCCAATAATATTTTGGGCATGTGCATTTCCATTTATAAAAATCTTATTAGAAGAACTATCCTTTATAAATCTTACAATAATGCGTTTTGTTGTTGTATGTATAATTCTATTAGTCTTTATTCCACTTCAATCAAAAAGACTCAGCACTTTACAAAAAAAAGATATTATGCCAATATTTTTACTAGGATTCTTTGGAGTTATTGGTTATCACCTTGGTTTAAACTACGGAGAGCAATTTGTATCAGCAGGAGCCGCAAGCTTAATTATTGCTACAATCCCTGTTTTTGTAGTAATAATGTCAATAATTTATCTAAAAGAAAAAATAACAATAAAAAAAGGAATAGGAATATTGTTATCCCTTTCAGGAGTAATAATTATTTCACTATATGGAACGGCTGGTGCAAAAATTGAGATAGATTACATATATGGTGCTATTGGAGTTTTATTTGCAGCTCTAATGGGGGCGTTCTATACAATAGCAGGTAAAAAAATGCTAAAAAGATACACTGGTCTTTCTCTTACAGTATATGCAATGCTACTTGGAAGTATCGGGCTGATACCTTTTGTAAATAAAGATCTACCTAGCCAAGTATTGAATTTATCTCCTACATCGTGGGGAGCACTAATATTCCTGGGAATTTTTTCAACAATTACAGCATATACTCTATGGTATATTGCACTTGAAACAAAGGATGCAAGTGAAATTAGCTCCTATCTATATGGAATACCCGTGGTATCAACGATTATAAGTTATTTTTTGATAGACGAAAGGATTACTTTGTTTTTTATTTTTGGAGGGATACTTGTTATAACTGGTCTGTACCTTGTTAATTCTAAAAGAAGTCCTAAAAATCTGCCTATGTTAAAAAAGAAACAAAAAAATTGATAAAAGAACAAATCTTTTTTTATTTTATGACTGAACTTCTCTATATGAAAGATATTAATTCTAACTACATAAAAGAATTTGATGCAACAGTTACAAAAAACAAAAAAAATTATATCACATTTGATAAAACCGCTTTTTATCCTAAAGGCGGAGGTCAACCTAGTGACACCGGAACAATCAGCTGGAAAGATAAAACATCAAGGATAAAAGAAGTAATAAAAAAAGGAAACACAATAAAACATATACTCAATGGAGAAAAACCAGAAGTTGGAACAAAGATATATGCAAAAATCAATTGGGATAAAAGATACAGCCATATGAAAATGCATACCGCCCAGCATATTCTATCAGGAATTATTTTTGATGATTACCACGCTAGGACTGTTGGAAACCAGATACATGCAGATTACTCAAGGGTTGATTTTAAGCCAATTACTTTTTCTGAAAAAGATTTAGAAAAAATTGAAAAGAAATTCAATGATATAGTATCAAGAGATAGCCCCATTACTATATATGAAGAAAATAGAGAAGAAGATTAGTAAAGAAGAGTTAAAAGAAATGGC
>CAZKQS010000090.1:0-5119 GCA_964554985.1 uncultured Thermoplasmatales archaeon
CCTCTTCATCTGGTTCATTTTTATGTGGGCAAGGAATACATTTATTTTCAAAATAAGGGATTATTTTTTCAGATACAGCTTTTTCTATTATTTCACCATGACACATTAAAAATGCATGTTCTGCCTGACGTAGGACTGCAAGGCTGTGAGTAATTAGAACAATAGTTTTTCCTTTCTCTTTTAGTTCTTTAATTACTTCAAACATTTTTTCAAGGGTTCCAACATCTATTCCACTATCGGGTTCATCAAGGATTATTAGATCTGGGTCCATTGCAAGAATGCTTGCGAGTTCAACCTTTTTTCTCTCACCACCAGATAGAGTTGTATCAACCGCTCTATCTAGATACTCTTTTGGTTCAAGCCCTACTTTTGTAAGTACTTCTCCTGCAATATTTTCATCTTTTTTGTCTAGTGAAGACAATACAAAATCACGAACTGATAATCCTTCATATCTAGCTGGTTCCTGCCATCCAAAAGATATTCCAAGTCTTGCTCTTTTGTCAATTGCCATATCATTGATTTTTTTTCCTTTGAAAAAAATCTCACCAGTTATATCTCTATATCCCTCAAGACCCATAATAGCAGATGCTAATGTTGATTTACCTGCACCATTTGGACCAACTATTGCATGGACATGTCCATTCCAAATATCAATATTTACATCATTTAGAATTTTTTTTCCATTTATACTTAGATTTAAATTTTTGATTTTTAATAGGTCCATCTAAAATCTCCAAAAGAATAAAAAAATTAGTTTTTCCATAGGCCATGTATATTACAGTACTCGCGTGCTGTAACGTTATCTGCTTTTATTTCAAACAAAGCCTCTGGACTGTCACCTGGTTTTAGGAAATTTCTATATGATTTTCCATCAGCTATTATTTGAATCCATTCGATGTAGTGTTTATCAGTCATTGGATGGTTCTCATTTTCACCTACTTTAACAAGGATTCCTTCATCTGTTTTTTCAATGTATGGAACATGTTTTTCTGTACTTGAATCCTCATTTTTTTCTTCCATTTTTTCCATTTCTTCTCCACAGCACACTAAAGCACCTTGTCCGCCATGAAGAACTTCAACTATATTTCCACATATTTCACATTTATATATTTCTCTTAATTTTGCCATATCTATTTACCTCCATTCTTAAAATTTAGTTTAATTAATTTCTTTGTTTTTTCAACACTTAAATTATGAAGTTGCTCAGAATTTAAATGAGTCTTTTTTCCATCTTTAATTATTCCAACACGATTTGTACAACTCATACATGGGTCAGTACTAGCTGCAACTATTGGAATATCTGCAATTTGTTCACCTTTTAGCATTGGAACCCAGGGCATAATATTAGAATATGTTGGAGCGCGAATTTTCCAAGTATATGGTGATTCAGATCCAACGTATTTAGCATAATGAAATACTTCTCCACGTGGTGCTTCCATTCTACCAATGCCTTCTCCTTCTACCTTTTTTAGTTGATTTAATAATTTTACAAGTTTTTTTTCCGCTACAATTTCACCTTCAGGCATTCTATCTATTGCTTCTAAAATTAGCTCTACTGATTGTTTTACTTCTAAAAGACGGACAATTATTCTATCATATACATCTCCATTTATTTCACCAGTTATAATATCTGGTGTCATATATTCTATATCAAAATCACCAAATGAAAAATACGGTTGATCAATTCTAACATCTTTTTTTACTCCACTTGCTCTAACAGTAGGGCCTACCGCACATAGTTTTATTGCATCTTTTTTTGTAAGAATCCCACAGTTTTGTGATCGCAACTTAAAGGTTTTATCTTCAAGAAAGATTTTTCTTAGTTTTTCAAAGTTGTTTTTGATTATTGATAATTTTTTATTAATATATGGATGCATATCTTTAGTGATATCTCTTCTTACACCACCTATCATTGTGATTCCTTTTGTAACTCTACTACCAGTTAGATACTCTGTTAAATCTAAAGCTGCTTCTCTGATATTCCATGTTAAAAAAAGTACTGTGTCAAAACCTATTTCATGAGCGGCAACTCCAGCCCAGAGTACATGCGAGCAAATTCTTTCAAGTTCCTGATGAACAACTCTAATGTATTGTGCTCTAAAGGGAACTTCTATATCTGCTGCTCTTTCTGTTGCAAGAGTAAAAGCCATAGGATGACAATATGAACATATCCCACACACTCTTTCAGCCAAATATAAAATTTGAATAGGGTTTCTTCTAGTTGCTGTCCATTCAACTGCTCTATGAACATGACCTAATTCAACATCAACATCGACTATTCTTTCCCCTTCGATTTCAAAATTAAATTTAACTGGTTCTTTTAAAGCCGGATGAATTGGTCCAACTGGTATCTCATAACTTGTTTTTTGTTTTTTCATTCTTTCCTCTTATATTTTTTTATTAAACCATATAGAATAATTAGAGTGCTCCAAATTTTTTGGAGCAACTATTTTTGAAATAACTAGTAAAAAGCTTTAGTAAGGTTCATTCCAGATTTCGTAGTAGCTCTTTGGATGTTTACATGCAGGACATACATCTGGTGCTTCTGATCCTTCATGAACGTATCCACAGTTTCTACATTTCCATTTGACAACTTTGTCTTTTTTGAACACTTTATTTTTTCTAACATTATCAAGTAGTTTTCTATAACGTCTTTCGTGATATGCTTCAACTTCAGCAATTTCTTTGAAACTTTCTGCTACTTTTGAAAATCCTTCTTCTTCAGCTGTTTTTGCAAAATCAGGATAAAGTGTACCCCATTCTTCTTTTTCTCCTTCTGCAGCAGCAAGTAGATTTTCTTCAGTAGTTCCAATTTTTCCAGCTGGATAACCCGCTTGTATCTCTGTCATTCCGCCTTGTAAGTGTTTGAAAAAGACCTTTGCATGTTCTTTTTCGTTTTCAGCTGTTTCAAGAAATATTGCTGCGATCTGTTCATATCCTTCTTTTTTTGCTTTGCTTGCAAAAAATGAGTATCTGTTTCTAGCTTGTGACTCGCCAGCAAAAGCTGCGAGTAGGTTTTTTTCAGTTTGTGTTCCTTTTATATCCTTCATAGTTTCTTTCTCCCTATTTGAATCTATTTTTACGGCCCAACATGTGTCATAGGCCAGTAAACATCACTCTCTTCATATCTCTCCATACTTTCTTTTTCATTTTCAAGAATTTTAAAGTGTCCTATCTCCATATCTGCAAAATACATGAGTGTATTGTGCATTTTAGTTTGATTTTCAAATCGCTTTGCAAGTGCTTTATAAAAATCACTAGCAGCTTCTTCTGCTTTCATTGCTTGATTTAATAGTTTACTCAATGGTGTTTCTTCATCCAAATTTACACCTGGCAAGGGTACTGATGATTTATCAGGCATCTCTATTTTTTCATTTGGATAATGATTTTTGAATATTTCTTCAACAAACAATCTATGTTTTTCTTCTTCATCAGCAAGAAAACGTAGTTTATCTTTAAGTAGCCCATTTTCAGTTTTTTCTGCTAGTTTAATATAAACTTCTCTACTTTCAATTTCGCTTTTCATAGCAGAGAGAAGTAATTTATCTAAATCATAATGGTCAAGTTTCATTTTTTATACCTCAATCAAGTAATCTTTTTTGACCTTCAATTTCTTTGTGAAAAGTTATATTTTGTGATGCTTCAAGACAGCCTTTGTATTCACCATTTTCGCTTCTTATTGCAAAATATTGAATCAAAACCTTGTTTTTTTCTTTGTTTTTTCCAATTGGTAAATCAATGTAAAAAGTAGCTTCTTCTCTTTTTCCTTGTTTCATCTCATCAAGTATTTGTTCTACTTTTGATAGACTCTTTTTTGGATGACAGTTTCTTACATCATTACCAAGAGCACTCTCTGGCCTTTTAAAAATTCGATTTTCATGGTTGTTCCATGCTAGAACCTTATCATCTTTATCAAGAACTGATATATCGACTGGTATTTTTTCAATTATTTTTTCATACATTTCAATTGATGGTTTTCCTATCATATTTCTCCTCTCCCATATAAAAAAAATAAAAGGAGTATTATTTTCCTCCAGGAGTATACATCTCTAGATCAGCTGGTGTATTAAATGTTCTCTGAGAAAGTTCCTTGTCAATCATAAAAATACCATTTCCGTTTTTTCCGATGAGTTTTAGTTTCTGAAGTAATTCATCAGCTGTATCTTCTTCTTCAACTTGTTCATCTATAAACCATTGTAGCATACTATATGATGCTCTATCTTTTTCTTCTTCAGCAATATCAACTAGATCCTCTATCATTTTTGTTACTTTTTGTTCATGTTTGTATGTTTCTTCGAAAACATGTTCTGGTGATTTCCATTCGGTTGGAACTTTGTCTATTGCTTCTAGTTTTACTCTTCCACCACGTTCAATAATATGTTGATATAACCTCATCGCATGACTCATTTCTTCTCTAGCTTGTATCCACATCCAGTTTGCAAAACCTGGAAGTGATATTGACTGAAAATATGCAGACATTGATAGATACAAATATCCTGACCACATTTCAGCATTAATCTGTTTGTTTATTGCTTTTTCAACCTTTTTATTTATCATATTTACCTATAACTCCTTATTAATTAGAGCTTTTTATGACAGAACCACCAGTCATAACAATCATATTCTTTTAATCGTTTTTTAGCAGTTTCTGTATCTGATGCAGGCGGTATTATTACTTCATCTTTAACTAGTTCATTATTTGGCCAGTTAGCTGGAATTGCTACACCATGTTTATCCGCTACTTGAAAACCTTTTATCATTCTTACAAATTCATCCATGTTACGTCCAAGTTCTTGTGGATAGTATAATATAGCTCTAATAATCCCTTTAGGATCAACCATAAATACTGCTCTTACTGTGTTTGTTCCTTTGTTAGGATGTATAAGACCAAGCATGTTTGCTACTTTTCCAGTGTCAGCTATAATTGGGAATTCAATTTCTTCTTCTAAGTTTTCTTCTATCCATTCTACCCATTTTATATGGCTGTGTACTTGGTCAACACTAAAACCAATTAATTCAGTGTTCAGTTTTTTAAATTCGTCGTATCTTTTCTGAAATGCGTAGAACTCTGTTGTACATACTGGTGTAAAATCACCAGGATGACTAAACAATATAAACC
>CAZKQS010000091.1:0-5101 GCA_964554985.1 uncultured Thermoplasmatales archaeon
CCATATTATTTCTTTTGTTGACCATTTGTTTTTTTCTTTTGATATTTCTTTTAAAATAGGCTGCATCCTTTTTTCTAAAACTTCGCCGTAGCATTCATTTGGAATAAAGATATTTCCAAGCCTATTCACTCCTTTTTTATGTAGCTCTTTGTCATCTACCATGAAATGTCCGTGATAGTAGTTTTCCCAAAGTCTTGCCAGGTCATGATCAAGTGTTCCACAGGTTGTAATAACTACATCAAAAATTTTTCTTTTGATTAATTCTTTGATCACACCACGTGTTCCAGTAGATGTGATACATGCTGGAAATGATAGAAAATTTGTACAGTTTTTTTCTTTTATCATTTTTTCAAGGATGTTTACTCCTTTTGCAAGTTTCTTTGCAGTAAAGCCTCCTGATTCATAGTATTTTTCTATCAATTCGTTTGCAGTCATTTTTTTTCTTAATTCAATGTCTTTTACTGGTTTTTTTCCCATGTTTCAACCTCTTTAGTAAACACTTATCGCTCCGTATCCTACACAGGAGCTACTCGGATGGACCTCATAGGATGTCCCATATTTAAGTAATTCTGCCTTTTTTGCACCATTTATTTTTGATGCATGAAGCATTACAGAAACTGGTCCATACCCACACATTGAAATATTTTCTTTTAAAACTACTTCAACTAATTTTTCTGGATCTAATTTAAGTATTTCATCTATTGCTTTTTTATCCTGCTTTTTTGCATAATCATCAACGTTTATACCTGATGGAGGCATTGACATATAGTTAAATCCTACATGTGAAAAATCACTGCTTGCAATTATTATTACTTTTTCACCAGTTTTTTTTACAGCATCGGCAATTATTTTTCCAACTTCTTTGTTTGTATCTTTATCCTGCATAGACATTGATATAGGTACAAAACTAGTTTCTTTATCTTGTGAAAGATACTGTATGAAGGGTAATTGTACTTCTATACTGTGTTCCTGGAGGTGTGCTGTTTTATCATTATCTATTATTCCAAAGTGAATTTTTTCAGATAGTTTTTCGTTTATTTTCGTTTTACCAAGTGGTGTAATCCAGCTTCCTTTCTCCATCATTGATACGCCTGAACCGATTCCTGTATGGTTTGGTCCAAGTATTATAAAAGTATCAGCAAAACCATTCTCAAAAATCTCCTTGTAGCTGTGAGCTGCAATTGATCCAGAAAAAATCAATCCTGCATGTGGGACTACTACTCCTTTTATATTTTTTTCTTTATCATTTTTTTCTGGTATTTTACCTGGTCCTCTTTTATCTATAAAACAGTTTTCTATTGTATCAATTAAATCTTTTCTTTTTTCATCATAAAATTGTCCTGCTACCACAGGTTTTCTAATATCTTTCAATTTCTCCCTCTTTTTTTCATATTAATTTTTTTAGTTAAAAAGTTTTAGGACGGTTATTTTTATATTTTTCCCTTATTTAATTATTGTTAACTTATGTTACAAATATCTATAAAAAAGAGATAATTTTTTTCTCCCAATAGTTTTTCAGCTACAAAAAAATATAAATACGGGCATCGAATACGCATTTTTATATACGGGTTAGGATAGCAAATGGAAACAGTATGTCATATAGAAATTATTAAAGATGGACGAGACTTTGTAGCTAGAGCACACATGACCGATGGCTCAATAAAAGAATACAGACATCAAATTTTTGAAGATGTTTTAACTGAGATGGTAATTGATTTACAGGAAGAATTAGCTGATTAAGTTATCGCTCTTTTTATTTTTCTTGTTTTCACAGTGGCATATATAAGAAACACCTACTGTTGTGATAATTGCTGTGCCTAAGATTACCACAAAAGCTACTTCTTTGAAAAATCCAGGATAGGCTGGCATAAATCTATCTGTAAACTTTTGTCCAAAAGTTATTGCAAGTATTGCTGCTGCTAGACCTCTTGGCATCATTGCGGTCACTGTTTGTTTATCATCTTTTTCAAAATTTCCCTTGTAAGTAGATAGATAAACAGCTAAATATCTTAATATTAACAATACTAATAGTATTATTATTCCAATTAGTATGTATTCTGCTCTTTGAAAGCTAACAATCATCCCTAAATAAACAAAAAAGAAAGTTCGTATGACAAAAGAGGTAAGACTATGAAATTCTTTTGTGTGTTCATCCATTTCAAAACCTCTTCCTTTATAATTAATCATTTTCAAGATTTTTTTACCGTTACCTAAAACAAGCCCAAAAACTATACAGGCTATAGCTCCTGCTCCTTCCCCTCCATCATTTTTTCCAACTACAAAAACCGTTAATGAATAAACTAAAAATACAATTGCAAGTGTTAGAATATATGAAAACTCTTGTTTTTTTACTTTATTCATAATAAAAAGCCAAATTAATCCTAAAAATAGACCTAATACAATTCCAACTGAGAATGTTTTAACTACGTTTCCAATACCTAATAATAGGTTAATCTCCCCTAGTTCAAAAACCATAAATGCTATAGCAAAAGCAACCACGATACATATTGGATCAGTGAGAATACTTTCTATTGATGCAACAATCTTTGTTTTTTCTTGAAGGTTTTTGAGTCTATATGCAAGAGGTATTACTATAGGGCTGCTAGTTCCAGCAACAATAGAACCAAGCATTCCACCTACTACTAAAGAATTGCCTTGTATATTTATTATACCTGTGCTATCCAGCAGTACTACAATAAAAAGTGTTCCAATAAAACTTAGAAGAAAACTACTCAGAGTTAGTAATAAACCTCTAGGTGCTCCTCTGAATAATTGATAAATATCAGTATTTATCCCGCCATCAAAAAGAATAATTATTATTGCTATTGATCCAATGATACCAGATATACCTGTTAAAAGACCAGGGGAATCAATTTGTAGCTGAGGGATTCGGAAAACATAACCAATTATAAGACCAGATAAAAGTAGCCATACGATACTAGGAATTTGGGTTTTGTTAAATATGTAATTACCAACAAAACCAAGAATCAATATTAATGCAATTGTTACAAGCCAGTATATTGGATATAAAGGATCCATGATTATTTTTCAAAAATATAAGGATTTAATTTAAATGTTCGCTTTTTTTAAAATTATTGATTTATTAATTATTGGATAAACAATACTAAAATAATTACCGCAGCAATCATTCCAAGCATAAAATAATTTAATAATTTTTTTTTCTTCTGAAAACTAATAAATTTCTGTTTGCATTCTTCACTGCAAAATTTTTCGTTAACTGGTATTGATTTCATACAAACTTGACAATGCGTGTGTGTTGGTACTTTTTCAGCCATAGTAATCAAATCTAAATAATATACTAATGTAATATAATACTTTTCTAAATTTCATGATTTTCTCTTAATACTTTTTCAAAAATTGGAAAGAATTCGTTGATTACTTGTCTAGTTACATGCGGCATCACAACTATTCTAATAGATGAAAGCCCTCTCATATTGTTTACTTTATAACCGATCCCAGATAGTTTATTTTCAATTTTATCTGGATTTTTAAGTTTGATTGGAATAACATTTGTAACTGGTTCAGTTAAAAGATTTAGACCAATATTTTCTATTTTTTCTTTTAGATATTTTGTATTTTGTATACAGTTTTTTACAATTTTTTTGTATCCTTTGATTCCAAGATATTTTGAAACAGCATACGCAGAAGCAACTGCACCACCTGACCTAGTACCTAAAATTCCAGCTTGTCTTTCAGAACTTATATATGGTGTTTCCACACTTATCTTCTTTAATATCTCTTTGTTTCTTATTATTAGTGCACCCATTGGTATTACTGAGCAGCCCATTTTATGTGCATCTATTGATATAGAATCTACTCCCTTTAATCTAAAATCAAATAAATTAGTTTTATAGCCTAGTTTTTCCATAAATGGAATAATATATCCTCCAAATGCTGCATCTACATGTAAAAAGATATGTTCCTCTTTACATATTTCACTGATTTTTTTTATGTTATCTATTGAACCAGTTTCTGTAGAACCTGCTATTGAAACTACTGCTGCAGTATTTTTATTGATATTTTTTTTAAGATCTTTTACATCTGTTTGAAATTTATTGTTTAGTTTTATTGGAATAGTTTTCATATCCATTAGTGTTTCAATTTTTTTAAAAGAAAAATGTGCGCTTTCTGGAACGATCATCTCTTTTTTTTGGGATTTATTTTTTGCAAGCCACATTGCAGTAATATTACTTTCTGTCCCGCCACTACCTATAACTGCATATGCGTTTTTAGGTGCATTTAATAGTTTTTTTAAAAAATCTATATATTTTTCTTCTAAACTTTGAGTTCCAGGAAATAACTTTGGATCGCCAAGATTTGTTTCTATAAATTTAATATATGCTTTTTTAGAAATTTCATGTGGCTCTGTACACATTGAGCCAAGTATATTCCCATTTTTAAACTTGTAATCTTTTTTTTTGTATTCATTTTGAAATTGTGATAACAATCTTCATACAAAAAAGATTTCGGTAAATGTTAGTTTTTATGAATTTTGCTAAAAATATTTAAATATTTCATTTAATTTTTTACAGAATGTTTTAATATATGCAATTGTATTTGGATTACATGATGGAGCAACAAAATAATAACCAGGGAGAGGAAGTTACATCTTTTCTGAAACTACCCGTCTACACTAGGCAGGGAAGATATGTTGGTAATGTGAGAAATGTTTTCCTTGATATGGATGATAAAAAAGTAAGTAGTCTTCTTGTTTCAAACACAAACCCTACTCTTGTTGAGGGTACTGTTGATGTAGCAGTTCCTTATAGATGGGTTAATTCAGTTGGAGATATTGTAATACTTTCATATTTCCCAGATAGAGTTACAACCCGTAAAAAAGAGGAAAAAAAGGAAGAAGAATCTGATTCAGATATTGATGTAATTGAATAATAAAATTTTTCTCTTATAATTTTCATTTATTGCTTTTTTAGTTTTGAGTATGTATTTTTTAATAGTTTATAATAAAAAACAGTTTGGAAGGTTATCTTTCAATTTGATTATTTTTTAATTTCTATTAGGTCAATATCTTAATAAGTCTTGAAAAAGAAAAGTATATGGTGAAAAGATATGAAAAAAATGA
>CAZKQS010000092.1:0-4715 GCA_964554985.1 uncultured Thermoplasmatales archaeon
ATCTGGCTTTTAACCAGGTGGCCTGGGGTTCGAATCCCCACAGGCCCGCTACCAATCCTTCCAATATAACTAGGAGGAAAGATCTTATAATGGCTAAAAAACCTAAAAAACCAAAATTAGACATAACTAAACACACGCTGGTACCAAGACATGAAATAATATCTGAAAAAGAAGGCGAAGAACTTTTTAAAAAATATAAAATAACGCCTGACCAGCTACCAAAAATGTTAGTCGCAGATCCAGTCTCTATGCTTATTGGAGCAAAACCGGGACAAATAGTAAAAATAACTAGAAAAAGCCACACTGCAAATGAAGCAGTTTCTTATAGATATGTTGTTGAAAGTAGTAAATAGGTGTAATAATGAGAGAGCTTGTTGATTCTTTTTATAAAGAGCGAAGCATAGTTAACCATCAGATTGCCTCATATAATGATTTTCTTGAAAGAAGATTACAACACATTGTAGGTAGTACTACAATAGGGCAAGAAGAAGAGATGGAAAAAGGGTTTATTTACCCTGAGATTGAAGGATATAAAATTAAGTTTGGCAAGGTAAAAATTGGAAAACCTGAGGTTAAAGAAGCAGATGGGACTGTTAGAAAACTCACTCCTATGGAAGCCCGTCTTAGAGATTTAACATATGAAGCACCCGTTTCACTTGAATTTATTCCAGTAAAAGACGATGTCGAATATGATCCTGAAGAAGTACGTATCGGTGATCTCCCGATAATGATAAAATCAAAGGCATGCAATCTTGCAAAAAATGCTATAGAAAAAGATAAAGGACATGAATTTTCAAAAGAAGAATATGATAAAATACTTCGAGAGTTCCAGGAAGATCCCCTTGATCCAGGCGGATATTTTATAAGTAATGGTACCGAAAGAGTTCTTATTACAGTAGAAGATCTAGCACCAAACAGGGTTCTTGTTGAAAAAAGTAAAAGATATGGTAGAGACATTGAAGTTGCTAAAGTATTTTCACAAAGAGAAGGATATAGGGCTCTAACAGTTGTTGAGAAGAAAAAAGATGGAATGTTAATGGTATCTCTTCCAACAACTTATGGACAAATTCCACTTATGATACTATTACGTGCTCTAGGTATGGAAGATGACGAGGAGATCGTCGATGTTATAAGTGTTGATCCAAAAATGGAACCATTTGTTCTAGCTAATATAGAAGAATGTGCCAATGAATACGGAATTACTACTAAAGAAGAAGCAGTTGCATATCTAGGTAAAAAATTTGCAGGCGGTCAAGCTAAAGAATACAGAGTTAGGCGCGTTGAAACATTAATGGATAAAAATTTACTCCCACATCTTGGAAATGAGCCAGAAGATAGACTTACAAAGGCAATTTTTATGGCTCGTATGGGTATGGCAGTACTTGAACTTGCGCTTGGAAAACGTGAACCAGACGATAAGGATCATTATGCAAATAAAAGATTGAAGCTTGCTGGAGACCTAATGGAAGATCTTTTCCGTGTTGCATTTACTGCTCTTTGTAAAGATTTGAAATATCAAATTGAGAGAATTCATGCTAAAGGCAAAGAAATAAAAATTAATTCATCACTAAGGCCAGATGTATTAAGTCAGCGTATACACCATGCACTTGCTACTGGTAACTGGGTAGGTGGCCGTGCTGGTATATCTCAATTATTAGATAGAACAAGTAACTTAGCTGTTTTAAGTCATCTTAGAAGAGTTACTTCTCCTCTTACTCGTTCACAGCCTCATTTTGAAGCACGTGATCTTCACAGTACACAATGGGGTAGGCTTTGTCCTAATGAAACACCAGAAGGGCCTAACTGCGGTCTAGTGAAAAACCTGGCTCTTGCTGTAGAGATATCAGAGGGTTTTCCTGAAAAAGAAGTTGAAAGCATTCTAAAAGATATTGGGATTAAAGATATTTCAAAGAAAGCAACAGGTACAAGAGTCTATCTAAATGGAGACCTTATCGGAATGTATCCTGATGGTAGAGAACTTGTCGAAAAACTCCGAGTGAAAAGACGAAAAGGAATGCTAAATAACGAAGTAAATATCGCTTATTTACAAGAGGCAAACGATGTAATTGTAAACTGTGATTGTGGAAGGTTAAGAAGACCTCTTGCAATTGTAGAAAAAGGTAAACTTCTCTTAACAGATAAATACTTAGAAGATCTTAAAACTGGAAAGAAAAAATGGATCGATCTGATAAATGAAGGAATAGTTGAATATATTGATGCTGAAGAAGAGGAAAACACTCTTATTGCACTTGATGAAAAAAATATTACGCCAGATCACACCCATATGGAAATGGATGCAATGTGCATCCTTGGAATAGGATCCTCTCTTGTACCATATCCTGAACATAATTCATCACCTAGAATTACAATGGGTGCAGGTATGGGTAAACAATCACTTGGATTTGGTGCATCTAACTATAGAATCCGTCCTGATACAAGAGGACATTTGATGCATTACCCACAGGCTCCGCTTGTTCAAACCCATCCAGTTAAATATATCAAATTTGCTGAAAGACCAGCTGGACAGAACTTCGTTGTCGCAGTAGCATCATACAAAGGCTATAATATGGAAGATGCTCTTGTTATGAGTAAAGCTAGTGTGCAGAGGGGTCTGGCCAGAAGCAGTTTCTTTAGAACATACAGCAGTGAAGAAAAAAGATACCCTGGTGGCCAAGAAGATCATTTTGAAGTACCAAACCCTGATTGCCGTGGTGTAAGATCTGAAGAAGCATATGTTAACCTTGGTGAAGACGGGCTTATTTCACCTGAATGTGGAGTAAACAGCAGTGATGTACTAATAGGTAAGACTTCCCCACCAAGATTTTTGGAAGAACCTACTGATTTTTTAACACCTCAAAAAAGAAGAGAGACATCAGTTACAGTTCAACACGGTGAAAAAGGAATTGTAGATAAGGTAATGCTATCTGAATCGGTAAACGGATCCAGAATGGTAAAAATTAAAGTTCGTGAACAAAGAATCCCAGAGTACGGTG
This sequence comes from uncultured Thermoplasmatales archaeon, assembly GCA_964554985.1. Taxonomy (GTDB): domain Archaea; phylum Thermoplasmatota; class E2; order DHVEG-1; family DHVEG-1; genus CAYZTD01. Next base: position 2,994 of record CAZKQS010000092.1, read on the forward strand.
ATAAATTTGCTAGTAAACACGGTCAAAAAGGAGTAATAGGGCTTCTTGTTCCCCAAGAAGATATGCCATTTAATGAATCAGGTATGTCACCTGATCTAATCATGAATCCACATGCAATCCCAAGTCGTATGACCGTAGGTCACGTTCTTGAAATGATAGGTGGAAAAGTAGGATCCATGCAAGGAAAAACAGTTGATGGAACAGCTTTCAGTGGCGATTCTGAAACAGTTTTAAGAGATACACTTGTCGCAAATGGGTTTAAACATACTGGTAAAGAAATTCTATACAATGGTGAAACAGGAAAACCTCTTGAAGTTGAAATATTTGTAGGATGTATCTACTACCAGAAACTTCATCATATGGTAGCAGGAAAGATGCATGCGAGAAGCAGAGGACCTGTTCAGATACTTACAAGGCAACCAACTGAAGGTCGTGCTCGTGAAGGAGGTCTAAGGTTTGGAGAAATGGAAAGAGATTGTTTGATCGGTCATGGCGCATCGATGGTTATAAAAGATAGACTTCTCGATGAATCTGATTTAACTGTAAAATATGTCTGTAATAGTTGTGGACATGTAGCAATCAGAGACAGACATGGAGCACTCAAGTGTCCAGTATGTAAAGACAAAGCTGATGTCTATCCAATCGAGATGAGCTATGCATTCAAGCTATTAATAGACGAATTAAAATCCCTTGTAATTGCTCCAAGAATAAAGTTAAAATCACTTGTATAATTTGTTTTGAAGGTTATATTATGGCAAGAAGTAGAAACATAACAAAAAAAATAGGAAGCATAACGTTTTCAATATTATCACCAAATGAAGTTAGAAGAATGAGTGCTACTAAGGTTATTACTGCTGATACATATGATGATGATGGTTTTCCAATAGCTATGGGTCTAATGGATCCTAGAATGGGAGTTATTGAACCAGGTCTTAGATGTAAAACATGTGGACTTAGAGTAGGTAAAGACAAGTGTCCAGGCCATTTTGGTCATATTGACCTTGCTATGCCTGTCATTCATGTTGGCCTAGTTAAAAACATTAGGGATTGCTTGAGAGCTACCTGCAGAGATTGCGGAAGGCTTCAACTCACAGATAAACAAAGACAGGAATATTTAGATGAAATTGAAAAATACAATAGGGAAGGAAGAGACAAAACATATCTATTAAGACAAGTAGTAAAAGATGCTCGTAAGGCAGATAAATGCCCTCATTGTGGTAGAGAAGTAGGAAAAATAGAATTAGACAAACCAACATCGATCAGAGAAAATGGAAAAAAACTAACTCCATCTGAAGTCAGAGAATGGCTCGAAAAAATTCGAGATGAAGATCTACCTCTTTTTGATATAAACAAACAAGCAGCAAGACCTGAATGGATGGTTTTAACTGTTCTACCCGTACCACCAGTAACTGTTAGACCATCTGTAACACTTGAATCTGGTGAAAGAAGTGAAGATGATCTTACTCACAAACTTGTTGATGTAATTAGAATTAACCAGCGCCTTCAGGAAAACCGTGATGCTGGTGCACCTCAGCTTATCGTTGAAGATTTATGGGAGTTATTACAATACCATATAACAACCTATCTAGATAATCAAACAAGTGGTATCCCACCAGCTCGTCATAGATCTGGAAGGCCGCTTAAAACCCTTGCTCAAAGGCTTAAAGGTAAAGAAGGGAGATTTAGAAGCAATCTATCTGGAAAAAGAGTTAACTTTAGCGC
>CAZKQS010000092.1:4725-5099 GCA_964554985.1 uncultured Thermoplasmatales archaeon
GAACTGTTATTTCACCTGATCCAAACCTAAGTATAAATGAAATAGGCATACCTATTGGTATTGCAAAAGAACTAACTATACCAGTAAAAGTTACTGCACATAATCTTGACTGGTGTAAAAATCTTGTCGCTCAAAAAGCAGAGCCACCAAAAAAAGATGAGTACAGACCAGGTGTAAACTACGTTCTCCGTGAAACAGATGGTATGAAACAACGTATAAAAGTATCTGAGAGAAATGCTGAAACTGTTGCTGAAAAACTAGAACCTGGAGCAACTATCGAAAGGCAACTAATGAATGGAGATATAACACTTTTTAATCGTCAGCCGTCTCTTCATAGAATGTCTATGATGGCTCACAGGATAAAAGTAGTTCCA
>CAZKQS010000093.1:0-3559 GCA_964554985.1 uncultured Thermoplasmatales archaeon
GAGGAAATAAGAATATCTAGAAACAAAAGAAAAAAAGAAGTGGTACCAATAAAAACAAATGAAGACAAAACAAAAGAGATACTTTCCAAAAAAAAGAATCAAATAAATAAAAACAATCAAGATTGGTTTAAGGGAACTGATGATGTAAAATATGAGATAGATAAACTTACTGGTGAAGTTGATGAAGAAAGACTTGATAAATGGTTTGAGGGAGTAGATAAATTAAAAGAAAAAATAGATGAAAAAGTAAAAAAAGATAAGAAAAAAAGAAAAGAAAATGAGAAATAATTACTCTTTTTATTAAGTAGTTTTTAAATATTTCTTTTTAGTTTACAAAGAATAATGCCCAAAAAAAATAAACTAATAAAAGATTTTTATGATCTAAAAGTCAAACAACTAATGGATAAAAGAGTATGGGATTTACCACTAATTAAATCAGAAGAGGATGTACATCATGTTCTAGCAATTTTAGGTGGTAGAAATCATATTTGGGTTGTTAAAGACAAAGAAGAAAAAGAACTTGTTGGTGTAATTACAGAACATGACGTCTTATCGATTCTTGCACCTAAACATTTTCCATCTTATGTATTTGGTATACCTGATATAACCTCTATCCAGCATGGTACTGCAAAAACTGCAGAAGATATAATGTGCCATAAGACAATAACCTGTGGTCCAGATGAAAAAATAATAGATGCACTAACAAAAATGGTGAAATATAAGTTAAGAAGACTGCCGGTTATTGAAGATAAAAAAATTGTAGGTGAACTTACACTGCATCAACTAATTAGAAAATATTATGATGCAACCCAATACAAACCAATAATCGACGATAAAGAAGGTTGATAACTACGGAATTGGAAATAATATTTAACGTGCTGTTAGTAATTGCTATATCTCTTGTTTTAGCTAGATTGCTCGGTTTTTTCTTTCAAAAAATAGGTCAGCCTGCAGTTATTGGTGAAGTTATTGCTGGAATAGTTCTTGGTGGATTAATCATAACCTTTTTTTCTGAACCAAATTTCTTTATATTTGATTACAAAATCCCACTTCCAAATCTAGATTTTAGTAGATATGATCTAGATCCAATTTATTTATTTTCTCAGCTTGGAATCCTTTTTTTACTTTTTATTTCAGGTCTTGAAACTAGTATTACAAAAATAAAACGCATGGGTAAGGCCTCTTCTTTTGTCGCAGTTGGCGGAGTATTTGTGCCTTTTATTTTTGGTTTAATATCTGGATTATTGCTAGGTTTAGATTTTCAGATAAGTGTTGTTTTAGGTTTAATTTTGACTGCTACATCAGTTGGAGTAACAGTGAGAACACTTATGGACATAGGTCATCTTGATTCAGATGTTGGTGCAACTATTTTGGGTAGTGCAGTAATAGATGATGTCATAAGTATAATACTGCTTGCTTTTGTAATAGGTGCCGAATCAGTAATAGGTGCAGTTTGGATAGGTCTTAGAATCGCAATTTTCTTTTTGATATTTTTATATCTAGGTATTAGAATTATTGATAAAGTGCTTGACTTGGGGGAAAAAATACATCTTCCAAAAGCTTTTTTAAGTGTTTCTCTTGCTGTTTTATTTATATACTCATTTTTTGCAATCAAAGCAGGTATATCTGGAATAATTGGTGCTTTTATAGCTGGTATCTTAATTGGTCAAAATGTAAAATCAAGAAAAATAACAGAGGATATAAAATCTATTGGGTATGGTCTTTTTGTACCAATCTTCTTTGTTTATGTTGGTTTAAGTTTATGGAGTGAGTTTGATGCAGGAAAAGTTTCAATTCCTCATCTTATATTACTTTTTGTAGTTGTATTATTTATTAGTATAATCGGTAAAATAATCGGCTGCGGTGTAGGTGCAAAGATAGCAGGGCTTTCAAACGCTGAATCAATTCAGATAGGTGTTGGCATGATTCCAAGAATGGAGTTAGCTTTGATTATAGTTACAGCTGCAATTTCTCATAAAATTTTAAATGGTGTTATTGCAAATGAAATACTTTTAGTAACAATTCTTATGACCATTTCTACAACATTTATCGCACCGTTTTTAATAAAAGCTACATTTAAAAATAGTTAAATAAATACTGTTTTTCAATTTACCATGAGATATCTATTTGAACTATCAAAAGAACATAATACGCTTCCAACAGAAGAGATAATCAGTTGTTTTAAGGGAGAAAAAACAGATTTTAAGATAGTTGAATCGAATAACTCTGTTTTAATTATTGAAACTACTGAAAAAATAAAAAATATATTTGAAAAGTTATCATATACCTATTTTATAGATAGATTTTTATTTTCCTGCAGGCCAGATTTAAATTTAATAGGAAAAAAATCATTAGAAAAAAGAATAGATGAGAAAGGTTCAATTGCAATAAAATGTAAAAACAGATCAAAAAATATTGACTCAGAAGAAGTAACCAAGGTTTTAGCATCTGTATTTACAGAAGGTAAAAAAGTTGATCTTACCACACCAGATATTGAGATAAGAGCATTGATTACTACAAATAGGATATATGTTGGTTTAAAACTTTTTAAAATCAATAGATCTCAGTTTGAAAAAAGAAAAGTACAGTTTAGACCTTTTTTTTCACCAATATCTCTACATCCAAAAATAGCTAGGGTTTTAGTTAATCTGTCAGATGTAAAAAAAGGTGATACTCTACTTGATCCTTTTTGTGGAACAGGTGGAATTTTAATAGAAGGAGGATTAGTTGGCTTAAAACTATTAGGTTCAGATATTGAAGAAAAGATGATAAAAGGCTGTAAAAAAAACCTTGAGTTTTATAATATTAAAAAATTTGATCTTTTTTTATCAGATATTGGTTCAATTGATAGATATATAAAAAAAGTGGACTCTGTTGTAACTGATCTTCCATATGGAAAATCAACTACTACAAAAGGAGAAAGTATGAATGTTTTATATGATAGAGCATTTGAAAAGATATTTAAAGTTTTAAAGAACAATAAAAAGGCAGTTATTGGTATGTCAGATGAAAAATACATTAAACTTGCTGAAAGATATCTAAAACTTCTTAAAATCCATAAGATAAGAGCCCATAGAAGTCTTACCCGATATTTTGCTGTTTTTAAAAAAGAACCATAAATATTATACAATAAACAGCAATCCCTTTTTTGATTATGACTCAACTTAGTATTATATTTCTTGGAACAGGCGGCAGCTGGCCTACTGTAAAACGTAATGTAACATCAACTGCAGTTAAAAGAGGAAAAGAAATAATTCTTTTTGACTGTGGTGAAGGAACTCAGCGCCAATTTCAGAAATCAAATCTAAGCTATATGCAAATATCAAAGATATTTATCACTCACTTCCATGGTGATCATTTCCTTGGACTTCCCGGTCTTATCCAAACTATGCAGTTGAATGATAGAGAAAAACCACTTCATATATATGGTCCAAAAGGAATGATCGAATTAACAAAAAAACTACTAAGTTTAGGTTATTTTAGACCGACTTATGAAATAATTACTCATGAAATTGGGGAGGCGGGCTTCGAGCTGCTCCGGGAGATCCGCCAGGAGATC
>CAZKQS010000093.1:3569-5067 GCA_964554985.1 uncultured Thermoplasmatales archaeon
AAAAAATAGAATTTAATGAATATAAAATAATTCCTTTTACTGTTAGCCATGGAATACCAGCTTTTGGATATTCTTTAGTTGAGAATGTTAGACCTGGTAAGTTCAATAAAAAAAGAGCTCTTGAACTAGGTATACCTGAAGGGCCCTTGTTTTCTAAGTTACAGAAGGGTAAAGAGATTAAACTTGAAGATGGAAAAACAATTTCACCTGATATGGTCTTAGGTAACCCGCGTAAGGGTAGAAAAATAGTTATATCTGGTGATACAAGACCTTCAGAAAATACATTAAGACATGCAAAAAATGCTGATGTATTGATACATGAAGCAACTTTTTCAGAAGAATTTAAGGATATATCAAGCGAGTATGGTCATTCAACAGCAACTGAGGCTGCAAAAATTGCTAAAAAGGGTTGTGTTAAAAACCTTTATTTAACCCATATTTCACCAAGGTATCTTAATAATTCTAAAATTTTAAAAGAAGCAAAAACAATTTTTAACAATTCTTTTGTGCCAAAAGATTTTGAAAAAATAGAAGTTAAATTAAAAAAATAATTTAATCTTCTTTTTTCATAGTTGAACTTAAACATTGACCTATACTTTTGGTTGCTTCAAGTTCAAACATAAGAGGGGCATCTTTTGCCCATCCTCCAAAAGCATCAAGAACATCTTCTACAGTTGATACATTATCTTTAAACCAGTTTTCGTTTTTCATGCCTTCATTATCAATAAATGCTGAAATTTGCTGTTTTTTATCTTTTGGCGTTACAAATATATTGAAAGTAGATTGATTTCCATCTTCATCTTGCTTATAAAAAACACAACTTTTTTGACTTGTTTGATAAATGCCATATTTATTTCCCATAATTATCCTGCTCCGTAATAAAAATCTATTATACTATATGTAACTACTCTTTTTAATTTTACCCCTAAATAAAAACTTTACAAAATCATAATGTTCTTATGTTTTAGATATATAACAAGTTTGATCTATTATGGGGAAGAGACCAACATATGATGAATATTTCATGGAAATGGCTCATGTTGTATCAAAGAGAAGTACATGTCTTAGAAGAAAAGTAGGTGCAATTCTTGTCAAAGATAAACATATCCTTAGCACTGGTTATAATGGTGCACCAAAAGGTCTTGCACATTGTGCTGATGTTGGTTGTCTTAGAGAAAAACTTAATGTTCCATCAGGTCAAAGACATGAACTATGTAGAGGTCTTCACGCAGAACAAAATGCAATAATCCAAGCATCTGTGTTTGGGGTTTCTATAAAAAACTCTGTATTATATTGTACAAATACACCATGTGTAGTATGTGTAAAGATGCTTATAAATGCAGGTGTAAAAGAAATAATTTATGCTGGAGATTACCCTGATGAACTTGCAAAAAAAATGCTTAGTGAAAGTAAAATTAAAATAAGAAATTATAATAAATAAATTTCCCTCCTGTTTTTGAAAAAATGAGAAAAATATAAATACTCTCGAATGATTAAG
>CAZKQS010000094.1:0-5064 GCA_964554985.1 uncultured Thermoplasmatales archaeon
TGCAATTATTTCTTCCCTGCTAATATCAAAGATCCGTCCGTAGAAATCACTATAACAAATCATCATATTGTCAAAAAGGCAAACGCAATTTATAAAAGAAAACCGGGATAAAATAATTAATTTTTATTAACATGTCGAAAGATAAGCCCTTATCTTATAAACGATAAGATAAGACATATATTCCTGTTGTTAATTTTTTTTCAGGCTTTATTATAGCTTCGACAGATACATCTTCAACTGTTCCAGGCCGCCAAGATGCTTTCCGCCTGCGAATACCTGCGGCGTACCAGTTTTACCCGTCACTGCCTGCAATGAACGGGAAGTCACACTGCCGCCCAACTCTATTTCTTCGTATGGCAGGCCCTTTTGATTGAGTAATGACTTCGCTTCAGCGCAAAGGGAACAGCCGCGACGCGTAAATAAAGTCATATATTTCGGCGGCTCAGCGTCCGGATTGATATACCAAAGCATTGTATCCGCATCGGAAACCTCATAAGGGTCGCCGGGCTTCTCAGGCTCGATAAACATCTTCTTTATAACGCCATCGTCCACAAACATAGAGTATCTCCACGAGCGCTTACCAAATCCTAAATCAGTTTTATCCACTAACAAGCCCATCTTTTCCGTGAATTCACCGTTACCGTCCGGAATGAAAGTGATTTTATCTGCTTTCTGGTCCTTTTGCCACGCATTCATAACGAATGTATCATTTACTGAAATGCACACAATGTCATCCACGCCGTTTTTCTTCAGAACATCAGCCAATTCATTGAATCTCGGGACATGCGCAGTCGAGCAGGTAGGCGTAAATGCCCCGGGCAAAGCAAAAACAACCACTTTCTTGCGAGCAAAAAGCTTATCTGTCGTTATTTCTTTCCATTCATCGTTTTCAAGTACTTTAAAAATAGTATACGGCACCTTTTCTCCCGCTTTATCAGGCAGCATATCAGCTCCTTATCTTTTGTTAAAAAATCATTTACTAAGCAAACGAATCGCCGCACTATATTATTGGATACTAATATAGATATTTTATGCGGCAGAAACATCTTTCAAAGCCGCAGCTTCCCCTGCAATAACGTTTTGACAGCTTTTCAACGGTTTTTGCTTCATTGCCATCCTCTTTTATCGCCCGAAACCCGAAACCCAAAACCCAACACTCTCCCCCGCTTACTCTTCCACAGTGTCAGCATACACTTCGTCGCTCGGCGGGCCCGTTTCCGTATCGTTTTTAGCCTGGACATACCACCAATAACGTGTATCCTCCAGCACATCGAACGTTTCCCCCGTCCCCGTAAAGTCATTTATAAAGGCCCAGACATCCGGCGGATCGCCCAGAGGCACTGTCGACTGGTACACAGAATACTTCGTCGCGTTCTCGACCGCATCCCATGCAAGAGTAATTGCCGGCGTCGGCGTTGCGCTATATTCCGCAGTCAGATTCAGCACTTTCCCAAGCCCATGATGTACAGTCGGATAGATAATATAGTCATTATACTTCGATTCGTCCACATTCTCCCAAATCAGCTTCCCTATCGTCGAATATTTCCTCAAATAATCATACAATTCATTGCCTTTCCTAATCCTTTCAGCAGCTTTCGCATCCCTCAGCGCCGTTTTATCCGCAATAGCATTCAGTTTATCCTCCAGCGACTGCGCATTCGTCTCCAGCGTATCGATCATCGTCTGCGTCAGCCCTTCCGGCGTCAGATCAGTAAGATATTCCGTCGTTATCCGCACCACTTCCCTGCACCTGTAAAGAAATTCCCTGTCCCTCAAAATCTGTAACCTGTCGATTCCGAGGCGTTTATACTGCCCCGATTCCAATCCCCACTTCTGTTCCAGAAATCCGGAAAGAAATTGAACATCGCCGGTACAATCTTCCCTGAATTGATTCTTCGCATCCACTTCTATCATAAGCAATCCAAGATATTCCTCATCCGTCGGAAATACTTCAAAAGCATTTCCAAGGGTTTCAAAAGCGGTAACAGTGGCGGCATCGACGCCACGGGCATCAAACTCCGTAGCATCACGGGTCATATAAACGATATAATCGCTGGCAAGCTGCGCAAGCTCAGAATCAGACATAGAATACTTTCTTCTGGACGGTTTCATTGAATTTTCCTCAATTATTAAACAAATATTAAAAACAAAAGAAAATCAGTCAAAACAGTATATTTCTTTATTAAACGGGTAAAAACACTCATTAATAGCCTTAAATAGCCCAAAAAAAGCAGCAGAAGGTCCGTCAAAAGGCTTAGAAACCCTCGCGGAAGCTGCAGAAGCCCTCGCGGAAGCTGCAGAAACTCTCGCGGAAGCTGCAGAAACCCTCGCGGAAGCTGCAGAAACCCTCGCGGAAGCTGCAGAAATCCTCGCGGAAGCTGCAGAAACCCTCGCGGAAGCTGCAGAAAGGCTAGCAGAATTCCCTAAAATCACATCATAATTCTTAAAATTCACAAAATATCTCTTAGATTATGTATTATTATCCGATGCCGGTATTTTTAAACCTTATTCTATTGATCTGTTTTCTACCGATTTATATTCTTAAAATATTTCTATTTCTTCTAAAGGTTCTTTTGTCCGAATAAATCGTTTCGATTATCCTAAGGCGTTATTTGTCAATTGTGTATGTTCTTATTTCGGACAAACATAACATATTGTTATAATAAATGCAAGAATTTTTTTTGGAATGATTATTTTTGGCGGGTTTCCGGCGCCTTTGTAAGCAGCCGCAACGCCTTTTGAAGCGGCGCCGCGGCTGTCGGTTGCATCTTCTGTGGCTTTTGCGGGCGCTCAGGCCTGCATGAGTGTGAGTCTGTCTTCTTTGTATGCCTGGTATGCCATTCTTGCGGTCATGTCGCCGGCTCCGGTATAGACTTTTATGTTTCCGCTTTTCAGTGCGAGAGCGGCGTTACCGCCGGGGCCGTTGCCGGTAATGAGTATATCGGGTTCAAATGCGAATAATTTTTGTGCGGTGCGGGGGCCTGCGCCGTGCATTTCGTTGGCTATTGCCCTGTTGTCGTATGCTTCCAATTTGTCTGCGTCTTCGTCGTAGACCAAAAAGAATTCTGTTCGTCCGAAACGCTGGTCTATCATTGCGTCCCAGTCTTTTCCTTTTGTTGTGAATGCTATTTTCATTTTGATTCCTGTTTTGTTATCGATAAATGTTTGTATTAACTGCTGTGTTTAGTGAACGATGCGGTAGAAAATGCCGCGTTCGCGTCCGGCCTGCTCAATTTTTCCTTCGGATTCGAGCGCGCCGAGGTATTTGTTGACGTCGTTGGCGTGCAAACCGGTAACATCGGCGATGTCAGCGGCTGTGCATGGCCTTCGGGCAAGAGTTTCGAGTATTGCGGTTTCTTTGTCGCCTCTGTAAGCGTGTGATTCCTTTCTTTTTGCGGCGTGGCTGACTATTTCCGTGTTTGCGAAGCCTATTGCAGCGGCTGCTGCCTGCAGTTCTTCGTGTGTTGCGGCTCGCAAACCTTCTACTGCGCCGGGCCTGTCGAGGCTGTTGAGCTGTACGGAGTCCGGACGTATCTTTTTTACGGCTTCGGCGAATTTTGCGAGCTCTTCAGCGGTGTTGTTTAGCCCCGGAACGATGAAGATTTCCAGCCAAATTTTTCCGGAGAACTCTTCGCGGAATTTTACGAGGCCGTCGATGTGGTTTTCCACTTTTAAATTGTGGTTGGGTCGGTTTATTTTTCGGAATATTCGGTCTGAAACGGCGTCCAAAGAGGGCAGAACGACGTCCGCAGCGAGTATTGCCTGCCTTACTTCGGGTCGGTCGAGCAATGTACCGTTTGTAAGAACTGCGAGCGGTGTTCCGGGGAATTTATCTTTTATAAATGCGCTTATGTCTCCGATTCGTGAGTTCAGTGTCGGCTCTCCGGAGCCGGAGAAAGTGATGTAGTCGGGCTTTGGATTGTTTTCGAAGTATTTGGAAAGCTCTTCTGCGACTTTGTCGAAGGGTACATATTCTTTCCTATCGAGCGTGAGGCTTGTGGTAGCGCCGCATTCGCAGTAGATACAGTTCAAAGTGCATACTTTATGTGGTACAAGGTCTATTCCGAGCGACATTCCGAGCCTTCTCGAAGGTACCGGGCCGAATAAATGTTTATACATAAAGCTATCCTTACATTTTAGAAGTAATGTTCTTAATCTTTTCCCAACTGTCGGCGACAATATCCGCAAGTTTGCCGTTACTGTATTCCATGATTGTCTTCCCAAGCGTCATAGCCTTCGTAAAATCCTCGTCGTAGGGCAGCCTGGCAATATTTTCGATTCCCTGATCCTTTAGAAAGGCTGTAATTTCTTTAGTTTTTTGTGGGTTAAGGTCGTGTTTGTTAATGATGCAGCCTGCTTTGATGTTGAACTGCTTAATTAACTGGTAAACACGCTTTAGGTCGTGTAGCCCGGAGACACTGGGCTCGGTAACAAGCACAACGAAGTCGGCCCCGGAGAGCGAGGAGACGACCGGGCAGCCAATTCCGGGCGATCCGTCGACAATAACGAAGTCCCTGCTGTTGTATTTGGCAATCTGACGGGCTTTGTTTTTCACCTTTGCAACGAGTTTGCCGGAGTTTTCCGCTCCGATACCGAGCTTAGCGTGAACGAGTGTGTTGTGAGCGTTCGTTTTGGAAATGAACCACTGTCCGTCGTTCTGCAGCGAAAGTTCGATGGCCCCCACAGGGCAAATTCTGGAGCAATAGCCGCATCCTTCGCAGTCCAAAGGCTTTATGAAGTATTCGCTGTCCCTTATTTCGATTGCGTCAAATCGGCAGACGTCCATGCATTCGCCGCAGTCGGTGCAAATATCGTTATCGATCGCCGCTACCTGGCTGCTGAAGAAGTCCTGAGTTCGAACAACGCGCGGCTTAAGCAGCAGGTGCATGTCCGCAGCGTCTACGTCGCAGTCGGCAACGACAACTCTGTTGCCGCCAAGGTATGCAAAGGAGGCCGTAATGGATGTTTTTCCTGTTCCGCCCTTTCCGGAGATGACTACAATCTCTTTCATAAGCTTCCTCCTTCCTTGAAAGCGTCTATATAGGCGGCGATCTTTTCCAGTTC
>CAZKQS010000095.1:0-5024 GCA_964554985.1 uncultured Thermoplasmatales archaeon
TGGAGAGCAATGTCTCAGACAATATCTACTGTGAGTCAGCACCGTATTCAAAAGCTCCGATATCGACGATCCCGTTAACCGGTCTTGAATACTCCCGCAAATCTTCAGACGGCATTAAATCCAACTGTTCAACAATCCAATCAAAGCCATCCAGTTCAGAGAGAAAAGTTTTTAGCTTCTCCCTACTAAAGCCCTGATCAATAGCAGCTGACGAATCTGTTAACGTGAACTCCTCCTGCTGAACATCGGTGAACGAGGGAACTGTGTACAGGCTTTCTTCATCATTATCTGAAATCTTCCGCCATTCGGCGAGATTGAATCGATCCTGTTTACGGTCTACAACTCTGTCGCCGGTTGCACCCCAGAAAATATTATTGTCTCCCATAATCGAAGCCAAATAATCGCTGTGAACTTCTATTACGCCCCGGTTTCCACCACCAACGAAAATATTATTCGCGTACAGTAATTTTTCCGTCGTGGTCTGCACGTTAAGACAAGCTCTCCCATCTCCCTGTCTGAAAAATATTGTGTTGTTAAGAATCAAGATCCGTTTAGATCCCTGCTCGAAAGTTCCCGTATCCTGGTAGGCGGTTATCCCGGCAGCATAGTTGTTGTTAATCAGATTGTTACGAACGATGATATCCTGAACGTGGGTCATATTGATCGCTGCACCGCCCCTTTTACCGTTTCCATAGATGATATTGCTTTCCACGATTCCCTGATTCAGAACACCGTCTCCACCCTTAATCTCCGGATCCCCGTTTAGATGTATCCCATTGCCGGCATTGTCATGGACCAGGTTTCCTCTGATTACAAAACGATCGCCGCTGTTTGCGTGATATATCCCATGCTCCACTTTTGAACCGTAGCATTCGTTGTTCTCGAACAACATATCATCGGCAAAGCTGGTAATTATTCCCCACTTCTCGTTGTCAGCAAACCTGCAGCCAGAAACTGTGACATGATCGGAATATCTAACCGCCAGACCAGCCCTGTTTGCCTTCTTTACCGTCAGATTCTCTATATAGACGTGAGAACAATCTTGAACGCGAATACCGTCCACCTCATCACCACTACCCTCAATCACAGCACCAAGACTTTCACCACGAATTACCAGAGGTTTTTCAGCCGTGGCTTTCACTTCAATCCATATTCCACCACCATAGATCCCATCCCGAATTATCAATGAATCGCCAATATTAGAAAATTACTTCCTGAACCATGTCGAGAATCAGTTGCAATTACTTAAGAATTGCAGCATTTTCAAGCGCGATTGAAGAAGCACAGACTCCCAATCAACCGGTTTTCTCTTCAGGAGAACTCTTTAAAATGATGAGAACTGCAATCCTGCGCTGAACAAGAAGACATTTGTAGGTTTGTCTCCAGTAACCGATACAGACAAAGTGATGACAATCCAAGGCACGGTGAACAAGACAGGTTTGATGCTTTTGATTCTCTTGTTTTCCGCAACCTGGACCTGGAACCTGTTTTTTGAAACTGGCACGTCCGGAGCAGTGATGCCATGGGTTATCGGGGGTGCAATCGGCGGTTTAATCGTGGCCCTTGTAACCGTTTTTAAAAAAACGTGGGCAGGTATTACATCTCCAGTCTACGCCCTGCTTGAAGGGTTATTTCTCGGAGGTATTTCCGCCATATTCGAGGCGCAGTATCCGGGGATTGTGATTCAGGCCGTTGCTCTTACCTTCGGCACTCTTTTCAGCCTTTTGCTGGCATACAAATCAAGGCTTATCAAGGTCACGGAAAATTTCAAATTGGGCGTTGCAGCAGCCACAGGCAGCATTTTTCTGATTTACTTAGCCAACATGCTTCTCGGTTTTTTCGGCATCCACATGCCGTTTATTCATGAGAGCGGGATTATCGGCATCGGATTCAGTTTAGTAGTTGTTGTGATTGCAGCATTAAACCTGGTGCTCGATTTTGATTTTATCGAGAACGGAGCTGCCAGCGGTGCGCCGAAATACATGGAGTGGTACGCAGCGTTCGGACTTATGGTAACATTAATCTGGCTCTATCTCGAAATGCTGAGACTGCTCGCTAAACTTAGGAGTAGAAAGTAAGATTGCGGAGTGAACCGAAACCTAATCCAGTTACTCTGCTTTACCTCGATTTACCCCCAATAATCACCCCTCAATATCCTGCCCACTGGAGCGGTATCCGGAATGCCCATACCTGATGACTAACAGTGCGGAGATCGTTGAATGTAGGGCTTCCCAGGGGCTTCTTGTTTTCGGGATTTTTAAAAAAACAGTAGATTGGCGCAGAATTTCGTTCATTGCAGCCTCTCGCAATTACCTCGCTTTACCGCAATATACTCCGACATTTATTCGGCCTGATTCCGTGAGGTAGCTACTGCGTATTCCGCTCAAAGCGAACACCTGTTCCGGAGTATTTCGAACGTGCTAACCGGAGCGAAGCGACGCTGTCTTGTTAGTTGTTAACACCGGCTTCTTCTTTCAGCCGCTCGCTTAATGTTGTGATCCGTTTTTTTGATCCTGTTTTCTTTACCGCTATTGCGAGCGCTTTTTTAGTACCGACCAGTATTACCAGTTTTGCTCCTCGTGTTATGGCCGTATACAGGAGGTTTCGTTGGAGGAGGTTGTAGTGCTGGGTGTGGATTGGGATTATCACGCAGGGATATTCGCTACCTTGGCTTTTGTGAATTGTTATTGCGTAGGATAGAACGAGTTCGTCAAGCTCTTCGAAGTCGTATTTTACTGTTCTGCCTTCAAAGAGCACAGTCAGTTCTCGCTCTTCTTGGTCTATGCTTGTGATTCTGCCAATATCGCCGTTGAAGGCGTCCTTGTCGTAGTCGTTTACTATCTGCATGACCTTATCGCCTTCACGGAAGGTCCAGCCATACCGTTTTATCTCTGTGCCTGAGGGATTGAGTGTTTCCTGCAATATCAGATTTAGGTTTCGAGCTCCCAGTTCTCCTCGCTGCATCGGCGTTAATACCTGGATGTCATTCGCTGGATCGTATTCGAACTCTGATGGTATTTTTTCCTTTATCAGACGCTGGATTATTTGAACGCCTCGTTCTGGTTCCTCTGCTCCGATGAAGTAGAAATCCGTTTCCGTCGGATTTGTTACTTTTCTTTTGGGCCACGTGGGCATGTATCCCTGGTTAACCCGGTGCGCGTTAGTGATGATAGCGCTTTGGGCTGCCTGGCGGAATACTTCGGTCAGCCGGCAAACCTGAATAGCCGATGATTCAATCATGTCTCGCAATACTCGACCTGAGCCTACTGAAGGTAACTGGTCCATATCTCCTACAAAAATTAAAGCTGCGTGCCGTGGTATTGCTCGAACGAGTTGATGGGCCAGTACCAAGTCTATCATGCTGGTCTCGTCCACAATGAACACATCACCGCTTAGTGGCCTGTCAGAATCGTGCTTGAATCTCATCGTGGCAGGATCGAATTCCAGTAGTCGGTGGATGGTTTTGGCTTCCATCATTGTTATTTCAGAAAGTCGTTTTGCAGCGCGACCGGTTGGAGCACATAGGATTATTTTAAGTTTTTTGGCCCGAAGAATTTTTACGATGGAGTTCATAAGCGTTGTTTTACCGACACCAGGCCCACCAGTTATGACCATTACCTTGCATTGAATCGCTTTCTCCAGGGCTTCTCTCTGGGCTTGAGCCAGGGATAACCGCAGCTTTTCTTCCACCCATTGGATTGCTTGAGGAATATTTACCTGCGGGCAGGGATGCGATCCTTTGCTTAAACTGATAAGGTTTCTGGCGAGTAGTTGCTCAGAAGTGTCCAGGGCAGCGAGATAGACGAGTGTAGTATCATTATACTCATGCAGTGTCAGGCGCTCTTCGCTTACCGCATGATCAACAGCATTTTCGATAATCGGCGCTGGTATCTCAAGCATTCTTACTGATCGTTCAACGAGTTTCGCGCGGGGATATGCACAGTGGCCCTCATCAGTTAGCTCTTGAAGAACATATTCTACTCCTGCCCGTGCCCTTATGTCTGATTGTCGACCGATGCCGAGGCTTTCGGCTATTTGATCTGCCGTTTTAAAACCTATCCCCCAGATATCGTGAGCCAAGCGGTAAGGGTTTTCCTGGACTTTTATGATAGCCTCGTCACCATAGGTCTTGTAGATTCTGAATGCGCGGCTTGTACCGACTCCGTGGCTGTGCAGAAAGACCATGATTTCTCTGACCGCTTTTTGTTCCTCCCAGGCTGCTGTTATTCTTTCCTGGCGAATCTTGCCGATGCCCTCAACTTCTAATAGGTTCTCTGGTTGTTTTTCGATAGTATCGAATACTTCTGCTCCGAAGGCTTTAACCAGTCGAGAAGCGAATTGCGGGCCGATGCCTTTAATGAGTCCTGAGCCTAAATATTTTTCAATTCCTTCTTTAGTGCTGGGGTGGGTTGTTCGGAGTATTTCCGCTTTGAACTGCTGGCCGTGTTTGGAATCAATAACCCATCGGCCCTTGGCGTCGATCCATTCCCCCGCCGTAACGCTGGATAGCGTCCCTACGACGGTCACCAGATCCCGATCACCACGTACCTTTACTCGCAGTACGGCGAATCCTGATTCCGAGCTGTAGAAAGTTACTCTCTCGATAAGGCCGGTGAGTTGGTCTGTGGGGTTTTGAATAATTGCAGTTCCGCCTGATTTCTAAAATTGTCGTTGGAGGGAACCGATAGAAACTGCAGGGCTTGATTGTACGTCGTCAGAACATGTTTGACAGTTCCCAGATAAAGTAAAATGGGGGTTTTGGCAAGGAAAATTGATGTCGGCACTTGACTTTCTCTGATCTGAGTCTCACAATTAAATAGGTGCGGGTGTAGTGTATGGGAGTTGGCTGCGATGTACCCGCACTCGGCCCGGTATCGCCCCTATTGGGATGCTGGGTCTTTTATTTATGTCTCTATTGGATTATTCCGATAACTAAACTGAAGGGATTCATTTGCTAACATCGATCAGCTCTCAAGGAGGAGACGTTGACCAGAAAAATCAGACGGATCGTGTGGATAGCAGAT
>CAZKQS010000096.1:0-4978 GCA_964554985.1 uncultured Thermoplasmatales archaeon
ATAGAGCTCTTTTTATGCAATTTTCATGTGAGTCTATGGTTTTTGGGTTATCATTTCCGTTTGCTATCATATTGTTGATGTATTTTTTAATAGCTTTATTATTAATTTTGGAAATTTTTAATTTTGACATAAAAAAACAATAAATTATGAATATATAAAAGTTATGTTAATTAAATTGTTTACGATAAAAATGTTATGTAAAAAGGAAAACAAAACAAATATTAAAATATTACCCGCTATTTATAACTAATTAGACATGGAAGATTGGACAGAAAAATATAGGCCAAAAACACTTGATGATGTAGTTGGAAATAATAAAGCAGTAATAGAATTACGTAAATGGGCTAGCTTATGGAACAAAGGCAAACCAAAACATAATGGAATAATTTTATCAGGAAGACCTGGTATCGGTAAAACAAGCTGTGCAATAGCTTTAGCTAAAGACTATAATTGGACTATAATAGAGTTAAACACTTCAGATGCGAGAAATGCAAAAAAAATAAAATCGATTGTAACAACTGGTGCAATAAACGAGACTTTTACTGATAACGGATCTTTTATATCAACAAACAATGGTGGTAGAAAACTAATAATACTTGATGAAGCAGATAATCTTTATGAACGAGGTATTAGGACAGATTCTAGTAGTGACCTAAGCGATAAAGGCGGTAAAAAAGCAATTGTTGATACAATAAAAATTACAAATCAACCGATAATTCTTATTGTAAATGATTACTATGGTTTAATAAAGGGTAGTGGGGAAGCACTGAAAAATTATTGCAGGCATCTAAAATTTTATGATCCCTATCAAAGTTCAGTTTTTAGATTACTTAAAAAGATATGTTCAGCTGAAAAAATAAATGTTGATTTAAACGTTTTAAAAGGAATATCAGATAGATGTAAAGGAGATATTAGATCAGCAATAAACGATCTTCAATCATTATGTTTAGATAATCATCAAATAGATGCTGAATCCTTAAATGTACTAGGATACAGAGACAGGGGAAAGGATATTTTTTCATCTTTAAGAGAGATTTTTAAAACAAATGATATAAAAAAAATAAAGGAAACAATGCGACACTTGGATTTAGACCCAAAACTAGTTTTACTTTGGATAAATGAAAATCTACCAAAAGAATACATCGATTTAAATGATCTGGCATCAGCTTATGATAAACTATCTAAATCAGATCTTTTCTTTGGAAGAACATTTAGAAATCAAAACTATGGTATGTGGTCTTATGCATGTGATATGATGAATGGTGGAGTTGCTACATCAAAATCACATAACTATCCAAATTCAAGATATAATTTTCCAACTTATTTAAAACAAAAAAAGAGCAGTAAAAACAAACGCGACATTAGAAAAAGTATCGTTAAAAAAATAAGTAAGAATTGTCATAACTCTGATAATAAAACAAAGGATCAATTTTTTTCGTTTTTTATTCATATGTTTAAAAATAATGATGAATTTGCAAAGAAAATGAAGAAAAATTTTGATCTAACAGAAAATGAAGTTAAATATCTGATTGGAACAAAGGATAAACAAAAACTAAAACTTATTATGGCCGAAAAAAAAGAAATAAAGGTTAAAAAAATAGATAAAAAAGATGATTCTGGGAAAGTTAAAGAAAAAATTAAAGAAGAAAAAAATCAGCAAAAATTATTCTAATTCTTCTTTTATATCTTCGATTTTTTTCATTGTATCTACTGCATCGTTTTTATAAATGTCTTTTAGTTTGTGATATGTTTCATCTGAGATTTTTTTAGCTCTGTGTTTTTTTTCAATATCTTTTAAAAGCCCCATTAGAAGTGATTTTTTAGTTACAAGATATTCCTCAGAGTCTGATGATGCTTGTTTTTTTCTACTTATCTTTTGTTTTTTAAAAAAATATGTAGTAAAAACAATTAATAATATTGCTAGTAGAAAAATTGCAATTATTGTAAAAATGCTTAGGTTTTCTTCAATAGGTTTGTTAAGTTTCACATCAAATTTACTGTTTTCTTTTAAGTCAATAGCTGAATAAATTGTTTCACCGTCATATAATAAAGTAATTTCATCTGTGTTTCTTAGAACTTTTTTAGAAAAACTCCCGTCTTCTTGTGTTTCTAGATTATATTTGATATTGATACTTACTTTTGAACCCATGTTTATATTAAGACTTGTAATGTTACATATGTATGTGTTTTCATTTTCTTTGATATTTTCAATATTATTATCATTTATTTGAATTTTTAAATCAGAAGATTTATCCATTATCCAAAATGAGATAGTCGTATAATTTTTGTTAGAATCTCCCATCAATGTTATAGATTCTTCAACTGATATATAATCATTTGAAAAGTTAATATTAATTGTATGGTCTTCTGAGATTACTTCTTGACAGATACACTGAGAACAAGATAGTGAAAGAATCAATATCAGCAGTATAGGAAGTATTAGTTTTATTTTTTTCATATATTTCTACCAGCGGATGTCATATTCGTTGATATTTATTAATTTTCCTAAAAAACTCTGGTTACTTGTAAAATAAGTTTCCAAATATCTAACATATATTCAATCGAAACATGTAAAAGTGGGTTTACTTATTACCAGAAATAGTCATGAAAATTAAAAACATACAAATCAAATCGATAGAAGCAAGAAGATATACTGACAGAAACGAGCGTCCAAAGAAAGTAAGGATTGATCATAACAGTACATTTACTCATATTACTTATCTTAAAAATAGTCTAGCAAATATTGATTTTCAATATACTTCAAGCTATGGCCCAGTGGGATTAATAAAACTTGAAGGTTCATTATTGCTTGAAGATCAAAATGCTGAAAGTATTTCTAAAAACTGGAATGAAAATAGAAAAATGCCAGATGAAGTTGCTAGTAAAATGCATACAGCTGTTATGCATGCATGTGTTCCACAAGCAGTAGGTCTTGCTAAAGACTTAGCACTGCCGCCGCCGATTCCACTTCCACAAGTTAGACTTGGAAAATCACCTAAGAAAGGTACAGCAGGCCCAGAGGTTGCCTGATTTTTTTTATATTTGAAAATATAGAAATATAGGTGACAGCATTAACTTTGAAATATGAACTCAGTTGTAATCTCAATTGGCGGATCAATTGTTGTATCAGATGAGATAAAAGGATCTTATTTTAAAAAACTAAATGAGTTACTACAAAAGCATAGTAAAAATGAAAAAATTTATGTTGTCGTAGGTGGCGGTAAAACTGCTAGAAAGTACATTCATTTAGGTAGAGAAATTGGGCTTTCTGAAAAAACCCTTGATGAATTAGGTATTCAAGCAACAAGACTTAATGCAAAATTTTTAACAAAAGTTTTAGAAAATACAAATAAAGAGATTCCAAGTTCTACAGATGAAGCAAAGAATCTAGATGATAAAATTGTCATAATGGGTGGTACAACACCAGGTCATAGTACTGATATGGTTGGTGCTGAACTATCATATAAAACAAATGCTTCAAAATATATAATTGCTACAAATGTAGATGGAATATATTCTAAAGATCCAAACAAATTTTCAGATGCTGAAAAAATTTCTGAAATTAAAATTGAAGATTTAGTTAAAAATTATGGGACTGATTGGAAATCAGCTGGGAAAAATATTGTTATAGATGGCCCAGCACTAAAAATTATTAACGATCATAGAGTTTTAACCTTTGTTTTAAATGGTAATAACTTAGATGAAATAAAAGATGTACTAAACAACAAAAAATTTAATGGTACAAAAATAAAAATATAAAAAAAGAAAATTGTAAGTTTTTATCTTACAAAGTCTATATCACATTTTGGGCTAGCTACTGCTCTTACTGGTTGTTTTTGTGCAGCAGATGCACCTTGTGGCCCAAGTAAGTCTGGCGATTGTACACCAGTCATAATGGCCATTACTCTGCATTTACCTTCAAATTCTGGTAGAACACGTGCTCCAAGTATTACATTTGAATAGCAGTCAAGATCTTCAGTTAGAGATTTAGCTACATCTTGGACGTATTTTAAGCTCATATTAGGCCCACCAGTGATATGGACAAGTGCCCCATTTGCACCAGTGTAATCTACATTTAGTAATGGATGATTTAATGCTTCCTGAACAATTGATTCAACTCCAGAATCTTCATCGGCTTCACCCCAAAGCATTACCGATAGGCCGCCTTGGTTCATGATTGATTTCATATCAGCATAATCAAGGTTTATTAATGATGGAACTGTAATTGTTTCAGATAGACCCTTTACAGTTTCAGCTATCATTTGATCCATAACAGAAAATGCTTGGTTTATTGGGAGATTTGGTACAAAGTCTAAAAGCCTGTTGTTGTCTAGAACTACTGTACTATCAGCTTTTATTCTTAATTTATCAAGTCCCTCATCTGCTTTTATGAGTCTTGATCTTTCTACATTAAAAGGAGTTGATACCATACAAGTTACAACAGCATTGTGTTTTCTTGCTAGTTCAGCTACAACTGGTGCTGAACCAGTTCCAGTTCCTCCACCCATACCAGCAGTGATAAATACTAGATCTGAGTCTTTAATTAGTTCTTCTATTTCGTGAAGGGATTCGCGACATGCACGTTCGGCCATTTCAGGAAAGCCACCCGCACCTAAACCTTTGGTTAAATTTTTACCAATTAAAATTTTATGATTCGCTTCAACTAGATCAAGTGCTTGTTTGTCTGTATTTATTGCTATTGTGTCTGCTCCTTTGACTCCAAGTTTATTAAGCCGGGTTACAGTGTTTCCACCTGCTCCACCACAACCAACTATTGTGATTCTTGGAGTACCAAACATATCATCTTCGTTTATTTTTAAGTTGCTTTCTTCTTCTTTTTTATTTTCTACTGCGTTTTTAATAAATGATTCCATATTCTTAGTTTCTCCCATACAATTCCTCCTAAATTTTTGCTGGTAGTTTGAAGGACGCCCATCCCCGAGCGCCCTTCTGTTAAGGGGTGCATCCCATCCCCTCC
>CAZKQS010000097.1:0-4951 GCA_964554985.1 uncultured Thermoplasmatales archaeon
TGTACTAAGAATTCTTATGAAAATATATTGTTTATATATTAGTTAAATAGTCATAGTAAAAGCTTTGAAATTGTAGAAGCAATCTTTACCTTGTTAAAATCATTATTTATTGTATCTGTTGATATGATTTCATCACAACCAGCCGATTTAAGTTTTTTAACTGCAGAATCTGCAAAAAGACCATGAGTACATGAAACAACTACCTTATTTGCTCCTTGTTTTCTAAGTTCACTAATTGATTTAGCCATTGTTCCACCTGTTGAAATTATATCATCAATTATTCCTACATTTTTATTTTTAACATCAAGTTTCTTTGGTTTTATTTCAACTGTTTTTCCATCTATTCGTGTTTTTTCCATATAATCAAAATCACATGCAACAATCTCTGATGCGTTTTTAGCTCTACTGAGTGCTCCTTTGTCAGGTGCAAGAATAAGATCTAAATCTTTTGTTTTTAGATATTCAGCAATATTCTCAACTGCACTACAGCTGAAGGCTTCAGTTTCAAAGAAATCTAAGATATACTCTTTATGTGGATCAACTGTTATTACTCTATCAGAGTTTATGCTAATCAGTTTAGCTAAAGCTTTTGCACTCACTGCCTCACCTTTCTTAAACATTGTATCCTGACGTGCATAACCAAAATATGGTATAACAGTAGTTATCATATCAGCTTCAGCCTCAATTGCAGCATTCTGAAGTAAAAATAATTCAATTATATTAGGATCAGGATAAGTAGTCTGTACAATTATTACTTCTTCACCCTCAAGATCATCAAGTATTCTTACATATAGTTCTTTATCTGGGAATCGCTTGATTGTTGTTTTTGATAGAGATGCATTTAATATCTTTGATAAGTCTTCAGCAATTGATTTTGAAGCAGTACCTGGAATAATATACATATTATCACTTTTAAAATAAGATAAGTGTTTTTAGTGGTTTCGTAAAATTTTATAAGAAAGTTTTTTTAATAGGAATATGTTTATTTGAAAAAGTTTGATGTGGATGTATATGTATAAAAGAAGGTTGAGTAGTGTTTTGGCAGTTTCTGTTATTTTTCTTATATTATTTCAATCCTTATATTTTGTATCTGCAGATCAAAATAATGATTTGGTAGAAGCAAACATAATCCTTGATATGAACAATGGTACGAATCTGACTGCATCTGTTGAGATCACTGTTTCAAGAATCTTTTTAGAAGCAAGCGATAAAACCTATACCAAAACAGATATAGAAAATATTGCAAATGACAATTCTAAAGCACATCTCATGGGTGCGCTTTCCTATGCAATAAGATCAGATATGCTAAGCCAGATAAGAGATTCATTTGAAAATGCAGAGGTACTTCCAATCAAAGAACTCCCTAGTTATGAAAATGGTAAATTTTTAGATAATTTCAATATAAAACTAATTTCTAATTTTTTTAATCTCAATGAGTCAGTTAATTCATACAGATTTATTAACGGCATACTAGACATAAGCGGCATGGTTAACTATTCATTTAATTTTCAAGCAAAAACAGGTTGGAACAATACATACACTATAAGATTAGGTGAAAAATTAGAATATTTTAAAGCTACAAATGGAAAAGTAAAAAACAAAAACATAGAATGGACTGTTTTAAATAATAACGGAAATCAACCTATCAAAGAAGGAAAATTGATATTAAGAAGTACTAACCCATCTATAGAGCCAGCAAAAGAAAAGATCGAATTATACTTTAATTTAGAGACAAAAAATAATCCAGGTCTAAAAACAGAGATCCATATTGAAAATCTAGATATAAGAAACTATGATATTCTACCGAGTTTTATCTCTAATGTCCATTATCTTCCCTCTGATGCTGTAAGGCTCTTTGTAGAAAACAGTTTTTTAGATTGGAACGAAAGTATCTATGAAAATACATTGGAATCAATTATTGAAAAAATTACAAAAAATATTGAAAATTCAGAGTTCAACCAAACATTAGATTTTGTCTTTTCCTGGGATGAAAAAACGACATTTAACTGTGATAACCCTTATGTTTTAGAGGATATGGACGTGAGCCCACCAGTAATAGGACAACTTATCGATAACAAAATAGATTTGGATATTGCTGATATTTCATCTAAAGCATTTTATGGTCTTTTAAATGCAGGCGGTATAGCAAACATATCAAAAGAAGATATTAATTTTGGAGAAAACCTTGATGATATCGATTATCCATATAATATCAAAATTGTTTTTCCGAAAAATATCTCTTTAGACGGGCAAAATACATACACATGGAATAAAACAATCAATTTTAAAGGAAAATTAGAATCAAAGAACAGTCCAAAATATGAAAAAGAAGAGAAAAGCAAGACAATTGAAATAAATTTTGAAAGTAGCGATCTAAATCTTTTAGGGTTTTTTACAAATAATCCTGAATTGAATTTTGGAATAAATGTTAAAGAGACTAACAAAATTAATGTAACTAGACTGCCTAAAGAATTCAGCATCCCTGAAGAAATATCATTAGACTATCTAAATTCTGATGCTTTAAAGCTATGTATACAGGAAAAAGTATTTTCAACAGGTCAAGTTGACAAGTTTTTAAATAATAAAAAAGAAAATTTTGAAGAACATGTCTCAGAAATTATATCTGACCTTAAGATTGAGGCTAAAATAAAAAAAGATCTGTTCAACTCAAACATCGAAGAGGATATAAATATATCAAATATGGACAGCGCACCACCAGTTAAAACCGATGTATTTTCAGATACTATGTATCCAGTGAAATTTGAATTTTCATTTATTCCCCCTTCTTTTGAAATACCTATTCAAAAATTTAATTTCAGCGGTATAAAAAACCAGTCAGTCTCTTATAAGATTGTATTTCCAAAGGGTGTAGACATAGAGGTTGATGATACATTAAATAAAGTAGTTTTAAAAGAAAACAAACAAAAACAAAAATATATCGAGATTTCTTTTAGCCCTGAAGAACACAATCTTACATCAATAGCCTCATGTAAAATAATACCCTCTGCAATATTCTTAATTAGTCTTTTTATGCCATGTATTATAAGCTTTGTAATAGTATTAATTTTGATAATCGTGATACTTCTTGTAAGAAGAAAAAGAAAATATAAAAAACCATCTGGTTTTTACAAAGAGCAAGAAACTGATGATAATGGAGCATATGAAGAAGAAAACTACTATGTCCCTCCTCCCCCTGGATCAAAATAGAATTAGTCTTTTAGGATACTAGGTAAAAGTTTGATTAAAGAAGGTTTTTTTTTAAAAAGAGGTTTAACAAGTTTTGATGGATAGTCAATATCTCCATATTTATTTATTACTTCAATTATCTTTGGATCGTTGAATTTTTTTATGTATTTATCTATTTGTTCATCTTTAAGATTTTTAAAAATTGATCTGAATTTTAGGCCTCTTCCAAGTTCACTTCCTATCTCTTTTGTCCAATCTTTATGATATTTTTTAAGTGTTTTTTCAGAAAAATCATTTTTTTGTATTGCTTTAAAAGCAGTTTTAATACAATATTTAGCAGATAACAAACCAGGATATATTCCTCCTCCTGATGTAGGCTTCACCTGGCCTGCTGCATCACCAACAGCTAATATATTTGATGAGTAAGTTTTTTTAAGATATCCAATTGGTATTATGCCTGCTATATATTCTTTTATTTTTGCATCTTTTAGATATTTTGATGCAGCCTTATTTTTAAATAGCTTTTCAAAATAGAATTTTGGTGGTTTTCCATTTTTTGTTATACACAGGCCTAACCTTCCTTTTTTTCCTTTTTTGTCTGTTGGAATAATCCACGCAAAAAAACCAGGAGCTATTTTTTTTCCAACAAAGATCTCAACAAAATCAGGATCTAAATCAACATTTATAACTTCAGCTCCAATCCCTCTCAGATACTCTTTTGGCTCGTAGTTTAAAAAGCGATCCCTTATTTTTGAAAAAGGCCCGTCTGCGCCTATAACTAACGGAGATTTAATTTCAATATTCTTTGATGTTTTCATTTCAATGATCTTATTGTTCCTATATGCTGATAGAATATTGTTATCAAGATAGATATGTGCTCCATTCTTTTTTGCATTTTCAGCTATTTTTTTATCAAAAATCCTTCTATCTATTACAACTGCATGTGTTTTATTTCCGCCTATTTTTAAAACATTATCTTTAGGTGAATGAATATTTGCACCGAGGATTTCATTCTGAACACAAGTTTTTTGATCTATTTCTAAAAAATCAAATACTCTTTTAGTTACTAAACCTGCACAGCTAAGGTGTTTTCCAATTTCTTTATTTTTTTCAAAAAGGGCTACATTAAATTTCTTTGATAATTCTCCTGCGGCAAAACCCCCGATTGGGCCTCCGCCGACTACTGCTACATCATATTTTTTCATTTTGTTTCATAAATCGTATTATTCAAAAGATTTATAATTCAATCGCTGATTCTGAGGCTGAGGTGCAGTCATTGATTATCGGTGAAAAAAGTTATATACTTAGTGTGTTTTTGTGGATTTTTTCCAATAAAAACGAAAAAAATGAAACAAATGATAAGATAGAAGAAGAAAATAAGATGCTGTGTCGCTTTGTCCTTGATGGTGTTGGTAGAACAATTGGTGAAAGCGTCGCTGTTGATGAAGATTTGTTAATAATCAAAAAAGGAAAGAAATATCTTGGAGTGCCTTTAAAACATATTGAAGAAGAAGGTAAAACACTACTTGTAAAGGGCCTA
The DNA here is from genome assembly GCA_964554985.1 of uncultured Thermoplasmatales archaeon. Classification (GTDB taxonomy): domain Archaea; phylum Thermoplasmatota; class E2; order DHVEG-1; family DHVEG-1; genus CAYZTD01. Next base: position 4,727 of record CAZKQS010000097.1, read on the forward strand.
GTAAACCATATAAATGCAGAAAAAATGGGAGAGAAATGGCGCAGCGAATCTTTTAAAGAGATAGATCATGATACTGAGGAAGAAGAATGATTGATTTTGATTATAAAATGGTAATTGTTACAAGAAAAGATTTGAAGTTGTCGCCTGGTAAACTTGCAGCACAAGTTGCACATGCTGCAGTAAATTGTGCACTTTCGACAAAAAAAAACAATTCTAAATGGTTTA
>CAZKQS010000098.1:0-4950 GCA_964554985.1 uncultured Thermoplasmatales archaeon
AACCAATAAAATCCTTGTTTTTCAAAAACAGATTATTGATATAGATCTTTATCAAATATTTTCCCTGTTCAAGGTTGTTAAAAATTGCTTTTCTATAAATAGATATATTGTTCCAATCGATCCAATAATCTTCAGTTAAAGGTATTCTTCCAACTCTACTTAGACCGATTAGTTTATCATCTTTGTATAAATTGGCAGAAAGATATGTGTTTCTTAATAGAAATGTTGATACTTGGAACTGTTTTCTAAGTGACCTGGGCAGATCAACATATGCATGAATGTTGTAGGTGGTTTTTATTTCATCACTTTGGTTGTACTCTTTTTTTAGATCAGGTTGATAATCAATTAATTGTTGAAAGATTGAAGCCTCTTTTTCAATTTCTTTATACCCGCCATTGTTAGTTGAAAAAAAATCTGCTGCAAATTCTATTTCATATTTATCAGGTAAATTATTGTCTACCCTGCGATTTGGCTCATATGCATTTCTCATAAGATATACTGTTGCAAATTTTCCATCTATATTTGGAAGTTGAATGGTATTTGATTCATATAGATGAATTTGACCTCCGTCTTCCTCATTTTCAAAAGAGTCTATAAAACTATTTGAGTCAAGAATTACTCCGTGACCATCACCTTTTTCTCCATTATCAACTGAAAACCAGCTGAAACTTCCTATGTCATAATCATCAGTTTTACCAATCAATTCCTGCCAGTCGATCCCCGCAGGATTTGTATCCATCTCAAATGTTACAACTCTTTCTTTTTCACTATAGAAATGTAGATACGGTGGTATTACCCCAGAATTTAACTCCTCTATGTTACTTTTAATCCCGCCTGTTCCAATTTTTACAAAAGAAACATCTATTTCTTCACCTGTCTTTAGGGATTTACTATCTAGTTTGTGTTTTACATTTACATGAATTCTTTTGTGATTGTCGCTGGGACAGTAATAATACTTGTAGATATTGGTTGTTTTAATTAGACCGTTTTCTGAGCTGCTGACAAGTATACAATTAACCATTAAGTTACCATCAGTTAGAATATTACTGTAGATAAGTTTTTCAGATGTCGACTGGTGGATCCATTCATTGTCTTCAAAATACCAATAGTCACAAGAAAAAATTGAGATATGTTTTGTATTTTTTGGAAGAATGTTTGTAGATTTTTCTTTTAATTTTGTAACTTGTTGAGACTGGGGTTTTCCTAGAGCTTTTCCTTTTTTTATAACTGCATATTCTAGATAGTTGTCCTGTGTTATTCCATAGTAATATGAGTTAAAACTCATACCTGAAATTGGTTCATATCTGTAAAAGGAATCTTCTATTTCTACATGGTCTGTATAATCTGGTTTATTTTTCTCATTTTCATCGTAGTATACAAAGTATTTTTCTTTACCGTTTGAGTAGTCTGGTATTAAAAAGACAATCGAGCAGCTTGATATTTTTTCTTTTTCTGAAAAATTTAGATTATAAATCTGGCTTTCCAATTCCTTAAATATTCCGCCGTATTGATAAACAATTCTAATTGAGTGATGATTTACATTTTTTGCCCAGCAGGGATTTTCAAATTCAAAAACAATATCTATAGGTTGATATGCAGCTAAGTCTTGTGATGTATCAATAGGAATTTTAATTTCTTGTCTAAAGGACCATGATTCCTTCCACCATGGATTTTTATCCTGAGAAGAAATAGACTGATTGAAAATAGGTGTTAATAAAAATAGTAGAATAATTATCAGAATTAGCCTATTTTTCAATGTAATTTAGCCCCCAATAAAGAAATAATTTATTTCTATAATAATATAATAAGATTTACTTTAATGTTTTTGTGTCCTTGGATTCATTTTTTTTATTGTTATTTGTCTTTTTATAAACATATATCATTATAGCAATAACAAGGATTACTACTAAAACAAGCAGAAGCTGTAGAAAGTTTGTTACAAATACATCTAATATAAGATTTGAAAAATAAGCAATTAGTGTACAGCCAATAATTGTACCAATTGTTATTGCAAGAAACGTGTTTCTTGGTTTCATACCAATCAATCTACCAAGAATTGAACCTACAAGTCCACCTGATCCTTGGAAAGGAACCATTACAAAAAGTATTATTCCAAAGAATCTTAGAGGTTTAACCCAGGAATATTTTTCAGAGCTGTTCCTTCCAATTTTTTCGACCTTCTCCATAAAATCGCCGACAAGAGGAATTTTTTTAGCTAGATCATAATTCCATACTAAAAACAAAGCGACAACAATATCTACAAAAGCAATTGCAATTGCCATAACCAATGGATCAATTGGTGGGATAGAAGCAATTTTATCTGTAAAAGGAATCTGGAGAGATCTACCAAATACACCTATTGGAATAATTGTTTCTTTTCCAAGGGGTGGAACAAAATAGATCATCATAAGTAAAAAAAGCTTTCCAAAACTTCCCTTTTCAGTAATTAAATAAAAAACAAGCAGACCAAGAGCTGCAACAATAAATGGAAGAAAGAATTTTAGGATTTTAATTGATAACTCTGATTTTAGATTAATTTTCATATAGTCTCAAATCCTTACTAAATCGCACTTATAAATATTGTCAATTTACTTACTATATTCTATAGTTATTGCGGCGTGATCTTTTTCATATGGTTTTAGATCAACTATATCCAGTATTTTTATTTTGTTTTCTTTTAACTTTTTACAGACTTTTTCATATGCTTTCTTTGGTTTTAATGATACATCAATACTTCTTGCTTTCACCATTAGAATTCCACTGGCATTTTCTTTAAGATATCTTTCTAAGTTTCCAATAAATATTTCAGATTGATTCCTCTGAGATATATCTTGATATATAAAATCTACTTTTGGTACAATTGCCTGGTATTTTTCAAAGTGGAAAGCATCTTCAAAAATTGGTATTATATTTTTTCTTTTTTCACATACTTTTAATAATTTTTTCATAGAAACAGCAGAATTTTCAACAGCATAGATATATCCATCTGTTAGAATATCAGATAAATGACTTACAGTTGTACCTGTTGCAGCACCTAGATATAAAATCCTGTAGTTATTTTCTATATTTATTTTTGATTTTTTTAAAAGAAGAGCAGAGAGCTTACTTCTATATGGATTCCATGATCGAAATTCTTCTCCTTTCTTTTTAAAAATTTTTTCGTTGTATACTTTTTTCCCTAAAAGATCTTTAGGGTTTTTAGTGAATAATTGTTTTTTATCCTTATATATCCCATTTATATGTATCTCTTCCATCAATTTTTCCTTAATGCGTTACTTTGTTAAATGTTTTGTCGAAACGTTAAACTATACCCATCTGTATTCACGGTGGGGTTTATCATATGGCTTTAAAATCACCATTAAATGAAATTCATAAAAAACTTGGAGCTAAATTTACAGATTTTGCAGGATTTGAAATGCCGCTACAGTTCTCAGGAATAAAAGATGAACATCTGGCTGTAAGAAAAAGTGTAGGAATCTTTGATGTATCACACATGGGAAATGTATGGATAACTGGCAAGGATGCTGAAAAACTAATTTCTCTTACCACAATGGAGGATGCATCAAAAATAGGTGTTGGTAGAAGCCAGTATACGGCAATTCTAAGAGAAGATGGAACAATTATTGACGATACAATTTTTATGCATATAGATGACCGTTTCATGCTCATACCAAACGCAGGACAATCAAAAACTGTCACAGATTGGCTAAACAAAAAAGCAGAGGAACACAATCTTTGCGCACAAGCAGGAAATGTTTCAAGAAAATATGTAATTCTAGCAGTTCAAGGTCCAAAATCCCGTGAACTTCTCCAAAAATTAACAAAAGAAGATTTAAGTAAAATCGGCTTTTTTGGATGTAAAAAAATTGATTTTCTAGGAAATGAAGTGATACTTTCTTTTACAGGGTACACTGGTGAAATGGGTTATGAGTTTCAAATAGAAGATATTGATGCTGCAAAAGAGATTTTTAATAAAATAATGGATGCTGGAGAAGAATTTGACATAAAACCAATTGGTCTGGGTGCACGTGATACTCTTAGAATGGAGAAATTCTTTTTACTTGCTGGAAACGAATTTGAAGGAGGAAGAACCCCTCTTGAAGCAAACCTAGGTTTTTTTATAAACTGGGATCATGATTTTATTGGAAAAGATGCTCTTTTAAAACAAAAAGAAGAAGGAAATTACGAGCGCCTTACTGCGATGGTATGTACCAAAAAAGGTATACCTCGCCATGGATGTAAAGTTGTTAAAGACGATAAAAATATTGGTGTTGTATCAAGTGGAACGATGTCTCCGTGTCTAAAAAAGGGTATTGCTATGGCATACATAAAATCAGATTACATAAAAGTTGATAACACTGCAGACATCATTGTTAGAAACAGGAAAGTAAAAGCAAAAATGATAAAACCACCTTTTGTTAGTAAAGATTGGGCAAAAGAAAACGTTTAAATTGTGGTTAAAAATACGAAGGATTGATAAATATGAGTGATTTAGTACGTGATGATTTAAAATATACAGATACACATGAATGGTTGAAACTTATGGGTGAGTCTGCAAAGATTGGAATAACAGATCATGCACAAGAAGAACTAACTGATATTGTTTTTGTTGAACTTCCAGATGAGGGAAAAGAAGTTAAAAAAGGTGACGAACTTTGTGTAGTTGAATCAGTTAAATCAGTATCAGAAATATATTCACCGATCTCAGGTAAAATAGTAAAAGTAAACAAAGATCTTGAAGATAGCCCAGAAACTGTAAATGATAGTCCATATGACGAAGGATGGCTCGTTGAAATTGAAGTTTCTGATAAATCAGAAATAGATGATTTGTTAAGTTCTGAGGACTACAAAAAAAATATTTAAATTTTTTTTCACTCCTTATTTCTAAGGAGAAATATAATTCCGAAAGACTATTATATTGTGTTATATATTTCAAATATAGGCGGAGAG
>CAZKQS010000099.1:0-4870 GCA_964554985.1 uncultured Thermoplasmatales archaeon
CAGAAGGGGAAAACAGGTAATTCTGTTTCTCTCTCATTATAGGATTTCAGAATCCAGCTTTCAAGTTTTCCCAACTTGATACAACCAAGAATTGACAGTTGGGGCGGAAATTGCTATTTTGTATATATACCAAACCAAGATCTGTGCAAGCAGAGTCAAAATCACTCTGACTGAAGTCAAAGATGAAAACTGAAATAATCTTGAATGCCATAGCTATTATTTTCCCCTTCTTGGAAGCCATAACATTCTTTAAACAAAATAAAATGCTTGGTGCGAGTCGAAAAAGAGCCACGATCGTAATAGCATCCGCTGGTGCAGTTACCGCCCTCAAGTTTATCCTGACAAAAGAGTATTCCTGCTTCTTGGTAACAGGCAGGGACACTTGTTTTTACAGCGGCTTTGGATCCGTCTCCCTGGTCCTAATCAGCATAATCTCGGTCGGTATCTGTCTGCGCAGAGAGGAAAACGAACGCCATGACTATATTTTCTTACTTCTATTCAATGGCAGCTGGGCGGGGTTTGCACTGTTGGACAGCTGGATCCTTTCTCTTGCCTTTCTCAACTTGCTGCTGATATCAACCGGGCGCTGGGTCCGCGCTCGTGGAGGAAGTGTGAGCTTTTTCTTTAGTCGGGATGATTACAAAGATGATATTGGACCGGAATGACCTCTCTTCCTGCTCATCTCCCCCAGACAGTACACAGAGTTCAGTTTTCTGATGTTACAAACTTATACTCCTTGTATTCTTATATTAATGAAGGAAAGGCAATCTTATGAAGGAATTTTTTCTACAAGAAATAAAAAACAGGGAAATTCATCACCCTCTTCCACAGTAAATAAATCACCAAACCAAATACACACTGGGACCATCTCAGAACACACCATTTTAGACATGCATACCGCATCTGTTGCGTTAACATCACCCATTCAAAGTCCATGCTTGACTGAACATTCTCCTAACGAAGTAAAGCAGATAAGCAGACATGTCCCCGCAAAACTGTTTTTGCCCATTCAGAAATACCCCCCATATAGAATTCGGGATCTACTCTGCCCCCTCAAGATCTGTCGGCCATCGACAAATATCAGTGACTGGTGGTAGTCAATCAAAACTACCCCACTCCAATCAGGGTCCGCCACTGTCTTCTTGTGGCATCCTCCCGGCTCTTGAGGATGAACCCAGACTGCAGGGCGGTCAGTTGTGTTTCTTGATTAAGAAAGAGATGAAAACGTCGGCCATGAGTTCACCCTTTAACACTCAAGCCATAATCGGGGCCATTACTCCCACACACCGCGACCTTAGTTCAGCGGGGAAAGGCGTCTTCATCTATCGAGATGCTTCCAGTATCTCCTGCTCAATTTGGAGCCACGAGGAAACGGTAAACCTAGGAATGACCAGCCAGGGCGAAAAGCTGCTCTTTCCCGGCAGCTGAAAGGGTAAATGACAGCAGGGTGGAATAGGATTTCTCTTGATCTTCCCGGTTTAACTTCAGAATTTGGAATTCTTCCAGGAATTCCATGATCCGGTTATCCACCCAGCGGCGCAGGGATTCCTGCGCCTGGACAGAATCTGGGCTGTCATTACGCAATCCCCCGATCTGACAGAGATGATCGGCAAATTCAAAAAAGTTACGGGGTTGATCTGCCGGCAGGCGCAGCAGGGCGTAGAGGGTTTCGGTGGTGAAATCAACCGGGGTGGGGCTCCCAATTTCCCTGTCCTCAAAGATGGAAAGCCAGTTGGTATGAAACCACCAGGTTTCCAGCAGGAAGTGCGCCTGGAGGGGGGCTGACTGGTGGAGAAAGCACTGCCCCTTTTCGGTCAGCTGGAACAATCTTCCTCGTCCGCCGTTAAGCAGCCCTCCTGCTTCCAGCAGCGTGTGTAGAAAATAGATTGGCCAGGCATGCCTCTCAGATCGCAAGCGCCAGGTGTAATCCCCTATGCTGTGCTCCAGTATCGGTGGATCGACAAACAGGGCTGCTATCTCACGGACAGCCTGGAGGGAAAGGTTGCCGTAAGCTGAGGTTCCTTTGACCTTGTGGTCCCGGAGATAGCTGAGCAGACTGACCGCATTCCGGCGCAGAGGAAGCTGCTCCAGACTGGCACGCTGATCGGGTGTCAGGTCTTTTTCCCAGCGGGTGATAGCGTGGTAAGGTTTGAGGAGCGGACCGATCTCACTGGGTTCATAGCGCAGATCCAAGCGGACCAGGTTTGAGAGTTCCCAGGTCTTTAAGGTTTGATCGACTGACTGGAGGTTAAACTGTTCCGGGTCGAAGCTTCCTCCGGCCCAGGTCAGGTACGCCCCGTATTCAGGGTCTTCTGGGTCCTGGAGGACGGCTACAAATTCTGCATAGCCGGAGATTCCGCCCACGTCCTCCGGGGGGCAAGCCCGGGCTCCGGCCAGGCAGCGAGGAAAGGTCAGCGCTGCCACTGGGGAGAGGATTTCTTCCACTTCAATCTTATGGTTCCACCCATCTCCAAAGTCATAGAGATAGTCAAAGATCTCTCCTCTGGGGGGAAGGACCTCTCCCAGAGTATATTCTTCTTCCAGATTAATATCTTCCAGTTCCCAGCCATCGTCGTACAGAGTTCCGTAGCGCTGGCCCTGGATGGTAAATTCGTGCAGGTGGGAGTTGGTCCAGCCCATGGTGAGCTGAAGGATGAGATGCAGCTGGGACAGGCTGAGATCTTCGGGTACCTGGATCCTGCGCCAGATGGGCGGAGAGGTTCCTTGGAGAGTGATTTTGAGCTGAGCGATTTTTTTCATGACTTTAAATTTTGTTTTCCCTCGATCAGGGTCTGCTTCTCCAGCCACCGGATAGCCCCGGGAGTTCTCTGCCACAGGAAGAGAAAATGCTTTCTGTAGCTGTGAGATTCTTCCTTCATTTCGGCAAGGGGTATGATATCCGGTGCTTCCTCTTCACCCAAACCCGGATTGATCAGCTGGTCGGCGATCAGCGGGTTGCTTTCCAGCGCCTGCTGCAGCACCTGCCGGGAATGCCGGGTATTCCCCTTCTGCTGGAAGAGGCGCAGGGCCCGGGTGTAGAGCCAATCCGGGTTGTACGAATCAGGATAATCCTCCAGGAGGCGGTCCGCCTCCCGGACCCGTCCTAATATCAGCAGCAATGGCAGCAGCCTGCCGCGAATGTAATAAGGATCCTCAGGCACCAGCTGCAGCACCTCCTGATAATGGCGAACCGCGTCTGCCTTTTTCCCCATCGCGTCCAGGGTATGGGCGAGGCCTTCTTTTGCGTTCAGATAGGTATGTATCACTGAGATGGGGGAGTCCATAAGGGTATCTGGGGCCAGGGGGCCTTGTCCTGCCAGCTGGGATGCTGCCAGCCGGGCAGCCTGCTGGTAGTAGGTAAGCGACTTACCCAGCGTATCAGCATCATCTTCCGCCAGGATCAGGTACGCGGCAGCACACTGTTGGGAATGGCTCAGGGCCTGATAGGCCAGCAGGATCCGGGAGGCTGGGCTGGTTTCCTGCCAGGCTTCTGCGATCAGCAGCTGGGCGGGATCACCTTTCGCCCCGGGGAGCGCTTTTTCCTGTGCCGCCAGGTCTGGTTCTGACCGGAGAAAAGAACGATAGTCGAGCTGACCGTTCTGATCACGAGGTACAGGAAGAGAAGCGTAGTCCAGCTTCCCACCCGGATAGGTAATTTCCACTTCCTGCTCGCCGGCTGACGTCTGCACCGTCAGCACAGATTGGCCGGGTACAAATTCACCCTCTGGATCTCTTTCCAGGGCGGGGACAAAATCCGCCAGGGCAAGAAGCGCTGCCTCCAGCCAGAGCAGCAGATCGCGGTCAGGCCTCAAAACCTGATTGTCAACCATCGAAACAGGAAATGGATAAGCTCTTTCACCGGCCAGCTCCCAGTTATGCTCTTCGGTAGCCTGAATATCTGGCAGCGGGATCATGTTTTTCCCTGAGAAGAAACAGCTGCTAAATCCTTCCGGGATGTCCGCTAACGGTGAATCTGAAGATTTGCTCAGCAGTTTGTTCTCAAGGGACGTCCATTCTGAAAATACAATTAAGCCAACCACCCCCGTCATCATCCCCTGCAGGATGATAAAATATTTCGTCCCGGGAAGAACGCGGATGGATAGTGGCTCCAGGAGGGAAAGATAAGTCCAGGGTGCAGCCCGGTAGAAACGAGCGGCAGCCTGGAAGAATGCTCCGGCCAGCTCTTCAGTCACTCCCTGACCAGTGAGAATACCAGAAATTCTTTGCCGGAAGAGCTGATTGGGAATCACTTTTTTAAAATATTTTACCGCTGGCTCATTAGGTGTATGGTACAGCGGAATCCCAAGCTCCTCCAGTGCCCCTGAGAGCAGGTGGAATAGTTCGTTATCGGCAACACAAATCTCAGGGAGTAATCCAGGAAATTTCTCTCCGCTGGAGGACGGGGCAGCCACAGTCTGGAGAGTCTGGTGAAGAAAATCCAGCACCTGCTCAAGAGCGGGTTTACCCTTTGAGATCTCCATATCCAGAATCTCCTGCGTAGAGAGATTGTATAAGAAGAGGGCGTGGGGGGACTTGCTGGAATACTTTTTTGTTTTACCCGGCAGTAGATTCTCAACCAGCAGCAACCAGCCGGGTTGTTGCTCCTGCAGAGGGAGTTTGTGTTCGTTCATCTAGAATCTCCATACTTGAGGAGGGCAGTGCCCCTATTTTACCGCTGAGCAGAGATGCTGGGGAGCCATCTTGAGGCAAATGAAGTTCTCCGCTTTAGCAGACAATTGAAAACCTGCGGCATGAAGATTGGATTCACTCCAATTTGTATTGAAGAGGTCATAGATACCCAATACTGGAGTGAAGACGATGAGAGTTTTATCAACCCTCAATGACAGAAAACACCTCCATGAACAATTAA
>CAZKQS010000100.1:0-4854 GCA_964554985.1 uncultured Thermoplasmatales archaeon
AACCCGTGCTTAGGGCTTGGAAGGCCCTAATCATAACCCCTAGATCACACCCGCCTGAGAGAGTGTGAATATCTTCCCTATTTTAGTAGTTTACTATTAAGAAAGGTAAAAAATAAACCAGTAAAATATTTATCTACTAATCCATTTAAAACTAAATATGTTTATTAGAAAAGCCAACTCAGATGACATAATAAATATATCAAAATCAAATGTTTTACTTGCAAAAGAATCAGAAGATCTAGATATATCATACAAAACAACCTATAAAGCAGTAAAAAAATTAATTGATGATAAAAATAGAGGTTTTTATTTACTTGCAGTTGAAAATAAAAAAATACTCGGACAACTTATGATTACATATGAATGGAGTGATTGGAATAATAAAGATTTCTGGTGGGTTCAAAGTGTATATGTTGATAAAAATTATCGGAAAAAAGGTGTTTTTAAGAGTCTTTTAAATGAAGTTAAAAAACTTTCAAGAAAAAATAATGTTTCAAAAATTAGGTTGTATGTATATACGGAAAACAAAAAAGCAATAGACGTTTACAAATCTCTAAATATGAAAAAGAAAGATTATATTATTTTTGAAACAGAAATATAACTTTATTTATTATATTACATTATTAATCTTTCTCTTTTTGAGTAATACTTTTTACAAGTCTATTAACATTATGTTCAGTTGTTATGCTATGTTCTTCAAGCCTATTTATATGTTGATTCATTTTTTGGATGTGGTTTTCAAGCTGCTCGATGTGTGTTTCTAAATAATTAGAATGACTGTCAATTCCTCTTAAATGCTTTAGCAACAAATATATAACAATTACTTCAATAAATAAAACCATCAACTCTATTATAATTAGCAATTCAGATGTATTCATCCTATTTTTCTCCAGTAATCTAAACTAAATCTTATCACTTAAAAATTTTTTTGTAATGTCTTTTAGATTCTTAGTATCAGTATATTCTTCTATATAAAAATCTTTGATTTTATCATTAGAAATACCCTGTATCATGGTAGATAACTTGTTTGGCCAGTAATCTTTTTCATATAAACAAAGGATTGGTATTCTCTTTAGATTCATTCTTGGCCTTAAATAAGCATGAGCTATTTCAATACCTGTACCAAGGCTAGGGTCAGATACTTCAAAAATAGCTCCCTTAATATCTCCTTCAACACCTTCTATCATTTTATCTCTAACATATTTTCTTCTCTTTTTTCCATCTTTAGGTAGTTTTCCAATGGATTCTTCCAGTTTTTTGATAGCTTCATCATAATTTTTTCCAGTTGTATGCTCAGTGTATACCTCAAAACCTTTTTCTTTGATTGTATCAATAATTGTTCTATGTATATTTGCTCTTTTTTCTCTATTTTCGGCGCCTTGGATTGCACCACCATAAAAAACTTTCATATTTTTTTGAAATAAAGAAAACATTCATAATAGATTCGGTTGTTTTGGTTTATTGTAAAAAAATGAAAGTCAAAGAGACAAAAGCAAAAAGTATTCTTAGAAAGAGAAAAAGAATAGATTCATGGTTTATATCTTGTTATGGCATGAATTTTTACAGGGGCTGTACACATAACTGTGTTTATTGTGATGGAAGATCAGAACAATACTATGTAACAGGTAAATTCGGTGAAAAAGTCGAAGTCAAAACAAATGCAATAGAACTTTTAAAAAAAGAACTTGAAAAAGACAAAAATTTTAAAGGTTATTTCAAAAAAGGATTTGTAATGCTAGGCGGAGGTGTAGGCGATAGCTATCAACCAGCTGAAGAAAAATATAATCTAACAAAAAAAGCTTTAGAACTATTCTTAGATTATAACGTACCAATCAATATTTTAACAAAATCATGTTTAATAGAAAGAGATCTTGATTTATTAAAAGAAATAAACAAAAAATCAAAAGTAATTGTAAGTATGAGTTTTTCATCAGTAAATGAAGAGATTAGTAGTGTTTTTGAACCTAATGTGCCTTTACCAATAGAAAGATTAAAGACTCTATCAAAGTTAAAAAAGAAGGGTATTTCATGTGGTATGTTTCTTTTACCAGTTATTCCTTTTATAACAGATAAACCCTTCTTAATTGATGAGTCAATAAAAAAAGCAAAAGAAAATAATCTTGATTTTGTAATTTTTGGTGGAATGACTTTAAAAGAAGGAAAACAAAAAAAATATTTTATGAAAGTTTTAGAAAAAAACTATCCAGATTTAATTGCTAATTATGAAAATATATATAAGGGCAATAAATGGGGCAATGCTACAGATGAGTATTATAATTCAATTAATGATAGTTTTAGTTTTATTTCAAGAAAATATGGGTTAAATAAAAGAATTCCTTCGTATCTATTTAAGGATTTTTTAGAGGAAAACGATCTTGTAAGTGTAATACTTGATCAGATTGATTATCTACTTAGGTTGAAAAGAGAAAAATCTCCATACGGTTATGCTTCTCATTCGATTTCTCAACTTGACAAACCAGTATCTTCTATGAAGTACAATCTGCGGAAGATAAAAGGTGTCGGACAAGTAACAGAAAAAATTATTTGGGAAATTCTTGATACAGGAACTTGTAAATATTATGAAAGATTGTTAAAAGGCTAATTTTTAAATATAATTTTTTTTAAATAAAAAAATTAATAGATATATTTTCTTTATATACGAAAGATTTAATAATAAGAAACATAACCCATATATAACAAAAAAAGGAAATTCAAATGAAATATAAAAAACAAATAAAATTACCAAAAAACAAAACAAAGATAATATGCACAATCGGCCCTTCCTCAAAAGATGTAAGTCTTTTAGAAAAGATGATAAAAGAAGGAATGAACATAGCAAGACTTAATTTTTCCCATGGATCACTTAAAGACCATACCAATCTAATCCGCAATATTAGAAAAGCATCAGAGGAAAAAAAGATAAACATTCCAATACTCGCAGATCTACCTGGTGCAAAAATAAGAATTGGAAAACTAGAAAATGACAAAATATTTTTAGAAAAAGGACAAAACCTAACTCTGACTACAAATGAAGTAATCGGTACAAAAAATCTTATATCCGTTAATTACAAAAAGCTTACAAAAAGTGTAGAAGAAAAAAGCACTATTTTTCTAAACGATGGATATATTGAACTAAGAGTAATCGAAAAAAAGGATAAAGAAGTAAAATGCAAAGTTATTACCGGCGGCGCTCTTTATTCACATAAAGGAATCAATATACCAGGTAAAAAAATATACATAAATCCAGTAACAGATAAAGACTTAAAAATCGTTGATTTTGCTTTAAAAAAAGATATTGATATTTTTTGTGTATCTTTTGTCGAAAACTCAGATAATATTTTAAAAGTTAAAGAATATGCAAAAAAGAAAGGAAAAAAGGTTTTTATAATAGCAAAAATTGAACGAGATGAAGCAATTGAAAATTATGATGAACTTTTGAAAGTAGCTGATGGAATAATGATTGCCAGAGGAGACTTAGGCATACAAATCCCAATAGAAAACATTCCAACTATCCAAAAAAAACTTATTCGCAGAGCAAATATTGCAGGTATCCCAGTAATAACAGCAACACAAATGCTCAAATCAATGACTGATTCAAATAGGCCGACAAGAGCAGAAGTAACAGATATAGCAAACGCAATAATAGATGGAACAGATGCAATAATGCTTTCTGAAGAAACAGCTGTTGGAAAATACCCTGTTGAAACAATAAATATGATGTCAAAGATAGCAAAAACCACTGAAAAAAGGCGCAATGGAGCAGGTCTTCCTAGTAATTTCAAGGAATATTTGAAAAAAACGGTAAAATACACAGATCTCTCGATTGCTGATGTAATTTCATTGAATGTTATTGAGGCATCTAAAATTCTTTGTACAAAATATATTCTTAGTACAACTTCCACAGGAAGTACAGCCCAGAGGATTTCTAGATTCAAACCTGACTGTTGGATTATTTCATTTAGTAGAAACAAAGAAACATGTGATTTCTTGTGTTTCTCATTTGGAGTATATCCAATTCATATGGAAAACAAACAAAAAAGCTGGCATGATCTTATTTTAAGATACATAAAAAAAAGAAACATGGTCGAAAAAGGAGATGCAGTAATTCTTACTCAGCGCAGATTCAAAAAAGAAAAAGGAAGTACTGATTCTCTTGGGATTATTACAATTTAGATGTTAAAAATAAAATAAGATTTTTTGATAACAATCGACCATGGTAAAACTGGAAAGATCATTATCGCTCTTAGAAATAACACTTATGAGCCTCAGAATTATTCTCGGCGCTGGAATATATGTAGTAATTGGTAAAGCTTTTCAAGTGAAGTAGATTTTTAGTTTTTTTATTAAACTATAAAAGTGATTTTTTCTTTTCCTCTATTAAAATGAAACTTAATAAGATAATATTTGGAACTAAAAAATACATTGTATTTTTTACAATTATCTTTCTACTTATATTTTTTAGCGTGATCCTTGTATATTTTGGATACAATGAAAGCTTGTACATTGAAAATAATTTGATAAATACGATTTTCAATGGAATCACTCAATTAGGTGATGCAAGGTTTTTCATAATTGTTTTTGCGGTTTTTTATTTTGCCATAGATAAAAAATTTGGAAAAAATCTTTTGTATATATTTCTTCTATCTGCATACATTAATACTTTTATCAAATCTTTTTTTAAAGATCCAAGACCACTTACTAATATAAAAAACGGTAAACCAATCGAAAAAACATTTGGCTTTCCAAGTGCACATGCTCAGATTAGTGCTTCTTTTTGGGGATATATTTTTTATAATTTTAAAGACCATCTAAAAAAATATTAGTGGCTAATCTAATATCCTCTTCGTTTTTTGA
>CAZKQS010000101.1:0-659 GCA_964554985.1 uncultured Thermoplasmatales archaeon
CCAATTTTGGATGATTTCTATTTTGTTTTTTCTTGTTGGTCTTTTCGGAGGGGTTATTTTAGGATTAATTAAATTACTTGTTCAAAAACCATGTTGATTAAAATATTAGAGAAGATTTTTGGCATTTTTTCAGCAACAATTATAATAGGTGGTCTTGTTTTGGTCTTGTTTGGATTTCAGGAGCTTATAAATAATCAATCTCTGGGTGTTATTGCATTTTATGGGTTTTTAACAATACTCCTTGGTTTGAGAGTGATAGACTTCTTAGAATTTCCTCTTGAGCTAATATTTGGCAGAAGAAGTTTGGGGGAGGATGAAGAATGAATAAAACATACCAAAAAGGGACGTTTATGGAACAAAAGTTCGTTATCCAGCATATTATAGAGCAACTCTAAGGAGTTGCCCAAATTTGCCTAACGGCAAACTTTCCATAATCGCAGACATTAAACTCAATAATGCCCTCAAGCTCCAAGAGGTTACAAATGAACGAACACTATAAACTATCAAAAGCAGTAGAAGGAGAAGAAGCATATTCCACACACCACCAAAATGTTCTTTGCCGTGTGTGGATACCTAAAAGTCTGGGTGGAACACATCAACTAAAGCCAAGGTTTAATTCCCTGTGAGGGCAATGGTGATGGCATCTAAGGCATGGTGCC
>CAZKQS010000101.1:669-4852 GCA_964554985.1 uncultured Thermoplasmatales archaeon
CACCCAGACTTTTATATTGTAATAGGGAGTGTTGGGAAGATGATGACGCAAAATAGGTATTTTATGAAAGATTTAAATAGATTCATACACAAATAATACTATGAAAATTTCACAAAAACAGCAAAAAACAGTCAGCCATGTAAATGACTCATATATCATGGGAGGGGGGATGGCTGATGGGTTCCTTCATTCTATAGTGAAGCCAGTCTTTTACCCACATAACTCCCCTCCCACCTATTAAAAATGTCCAGGCTAATAAGATTCATAAGCACAGAAGAGTTCCGGAAGGTCCTAAAGGCCGAGAAGGACAACGATTTTAAATTGGCGTATGTTCTGGCTTTTGGATCAGGCCTAAGAATCAGCGAGATTGTAGGTCCTGCTCCCAACTCCAATCAAGAGATAAAACCTCTGGAACCAAAGCAAGTTGATCTTCAAGGAAAACAAATAAGAGTTTTTGGCAAGGGTGGGAAAGAAAGGATTACCACGATCAATCCTCTCTTTCCAATCAGACAGAATATGTTAAAGCTTCTGCCCCTCAAGATCAATAGAAGAACCCTCCAATATAGATTCAAGAAATTGACCAAAAGAGTTCTGGGGAAAGAGATGAACTTCCATACCCTAAGGCATGGATTTGCCAACCACCTAATAAATGAGAGAGGACTTCCAATTCCAATGGTTCAGGGTTTTGGAGGGTGGAGCCGTCTTGACACGGTGGGGATTTATGCAAAGGCCAATCCCACCCAAGCCATCAACAAAGTCTGGGAGGGATTCTAATGGGAAAGAGCCTGCTCTTCTTCAAGGGAAGAGCCAAAAACTTCTCAGATTTTGCATGTGCTGTCGAGAATAAATATTATGGATGGACTCTCGCTGACATAATTAAAGATCTGAAGGACAAAAATTGCGATTATTGTGAAACCGAAGCCACCTCTATCAAACACGAGAGAGAAGTAAACTTTCACAAAAGAGGTCTTTTGTGAGAATGGCAATTCTTGATTTTGACCGCAGAAAGGTTACAGTTGTTCTTTTAGTTGCCTGTTTAATGATGGGCCTCGCCTTAATCTTTGTGATAGGGGAGAATACAGATGGAGCAGAAGAGTATTGCAATTCTCAGAATAAAGAGTTTAGGATTGGGTGGGGAAGATATTATTGTGATGATATTGAGATAAGGGACACTCTTGTCTGGGGATGGATGCCCGTTAATAGGAGCATTCCAAGGATTGAGATACCCAACTACTCATTTAATTTAAATACTACTGAAAGGGGGTGAATTTAATGGTATTCAAAAAGAAGAAAAAAGCAAAGGCTAAGGAAGAAGTTCCTGATAATGTTGAGCTTGAAGAAGAGGAAGAAGAAGAAGAGGACGACGATGAAGACGATGACGAACAAGAAGAAGAATCATCTCCTAAAACAGTAAAGGGATCAGCTATCGAAGTTATCGACGCTGTCCAGGGACACTTAAAAAGAGCCTCTATGCTACTCTCCAGTCTGGGTTAAAATGGGATTTGGCCTATCCAAAACTTTTGTTATTTTTATTTTTTTATCAATAGCCCTCGCTGTCGGAACAGACAACTGGAAGAATGGTGTGGTCCTTCTCGGAATTTATGCTATCATTAAAGTAATATGGAAGTTAATGACTGATTAAAATGGGACAACAAGAGGTGATTGAATTTTTAGAGAAACAACCAGCCCCACTCACAAGTGGTGAAATTGCTGATGCTATTGGTTGCTCTCATTCTACGGTGAGCCGTATTATAAAGAAGCTCATGCAATATGATGAAGTAAAGTTTGTGGAGATAAATAGGTATGAAGCAATCAAGAGGTGTGGAGCAAAGAGAAGAATCAGACTTTATTTTATTTGATATTGTTGTATTTTTGTAATTTTTTTGCCGATTTGCCACTACCTACCAATAATAAAACAAATGATATAATAAATTGGTTGGACATAAACCAAGTAACCCTACCTATCACGCCTACCAAGCTTTCTACATGCTTTTATGTCCTCATCAGTTAGTTTAAGGACCATATCCTTGTAGGGTTTGATGCCTTCGCTGACTGATGTATAACTCATATTATGATGTGTCCCTATCTTCATCAATCCAGCAATCTCTGGTTGTGATAAACCATACTTCAAGTTCAACAAAGCCCAACAGAAGTCTCTCATGTCCCTCATCTTATCTTTTTTATTAGTTTCTCTTGCTCTTAATGCCTCTTGCTTCCGTTCTCTATACTTCTGTTCATCTATTGGATAGAAGTTTGGGAACCTACCCTGGAAGTTGAATTGATGAGCATTATAATTCAACTCCCTCTTACCTTTAAGGTATAGCTTCTTCTTATTTCTCCTCGAATAGAACTTAAAATAGCCTCTTTGGAAGAGTCCCTCTTCATTAGAGGAGTAATAAACATCAATTAAAAAGATAGACCTTGTCAAAGCAATACCCTTGGGCAAGTCAAAGAACTCTGGGAGAACCATTATATTCAGAAAGTTGTATTGTCCACATTCTCTTAAATAATCCTTAACAGCCTGGAGTTCTCGGCTCATGGTTTTTGTTCCTTGCATACTTTCTCCAGCCTCGTCGTATTGTAATGCACAGAACTTCTGTGTCTCTCCTAACCTGTTCCCTGTTTCAATAAGATTCTCCCATTGGAATACAATGTTGTTCTTTACATCAAAAGGAACCTTAATTCCATGGAGCTTTTCCATCAACCAAGTCCAATACATACCAATCTGTAAAGCAAGAACAGACTTTCCTACTCGGACTTCACCTCCTCCTGTAATGAGTATTGTAAAGTCCCAATCCTTAACAATGTTCTTTGCAGCGATTTTAATTTGAGCTGCAAGAGCATCGTCCATCTCAAACCCATCTTTCTTCTGACCTTTCCTTGATCCCACAGGGAACCAGTCCTCACAAACCCTCATCTTTCCAGTATTGCAAACCTCGGATCAGCTTTACTTGGTAACAACATTCCTCTCTCCTGGAGCTTTCTTCTAATCTTTATCTCTAATTTGTCGAGGAGAAAAAGAATTTGTCTATTATACTTTTTGCGGTATTGGGGTTTCATCAAAAAATAAATGTTCCTGAAAGTTGCTTCTTCTGGTTCTATAATATTGTCTGTGAGTTCTTCCAGATTGATTTCTTTTTCATAATCACCAATGAACTCCTTATCTTCTTCATCCTTCAACTTTATTGATAATTGTCTATAAAGATTTCTTAACCACTTGGTCCAGTTGTCAGCATCATCGTGGGTAGCATAATAAGAACACATCTTCAAACATTCTGAAATTTGTTTAAGATATTCTACAGCAAAATTAAAAACAGATTCTTCTGATTGGTGATACGCCATGTTCTTCAATGTTTTGGTAGTTTAAAAACAATAATATCCTACAAAAATAAATGTATTTAAACGATTGTGTTTATTTGTTTGTATGGGAATAGTTTTTACAACGGGAAAGTTGGTTTTAATAGGAATGCTTGGGCTTTCCATTATGCTGCTTCTGGTCCCATATTCTAAATCTTTGGAATTGAATTATTATTACTCTCCAGAATGTCCACATTGTCAAAAAGTATCTCCTTTGATAAATTCCGTCTCCAGCCATTTTAAGGTTAATCAATATGATGTTTCTAAAGGATCTTACTTCTACTCTGCCACTCCAACTGTGGTTGTTAAGACGCTCGATTGTAGAGAGATAGTTATTCAAGGTTCAAAAGACATTCCCAATCATCTACCTTGTGAGGTTATTCAAATGTCTTCAAAAAAATGCACAACTTATTCTTCCACCCAAGGATATAACTTAAAAACTAAATCTTGGTTCATTAGATAATGGCTTTTTCTTCTGGTGGTTCTTACAATCCTGGAACAGGAACATATACTTCTCCTGGTGGACAGAAATCAAGCCGTTCGCCCTCAAATGTTCCAAAAGGAACCAGTATAGATTTTTCACCAAGAAGGAGGTCTTCTGGTGGTGGAGGAGGAGGCAGTTCGGCTCCACCCGAAACCTATGATGTAAGGATAGAAGGAAATACTGTATTTATTAATGGGACAGGAACCAGTGTCGCACCAACTCTCCAAGCAAAATATATCCGAGAAAGAACTGGTGGTCGTGGTTCGTCGGCCCAATCAGCCATAGAACAAGCACAAGCAACAGCGATGAGAATAGAAAGAGAACAAAGAGAAGCAAGAGAAG
>CAZKQS010000102.1:0-4816 GCA_964554985.1 uncultured Thermoplasmatales archaeon
AAATATGGTATTGTGACGGTGGAGACAGGTGTGACAGGTAAAAGTCCCATAAAGAAAAAAATGAGATTGTTTTGTTAGACTATTTTCTGTTTTTTAAAAAATCTTCAAATCACCTATCACCACTATCACCACTATCACAAGCCTTGTCAGACGGGGATCTCCCTGGAGATAGGTAAAAATTGCACCTATATCCACCTGTCACACATTCAGAAATTAATCCCTGCTTAACAGGACAAACTATAAAAGGCACAAGGGGTGGAATGGGAAAAGTGGCAGTCCGAAATGAATCGAACTGCCACCAGATTAATTGCGAATGAGCTATATCTCCGCTATTGGTCCTCCACCACTCTCAATTGTTTCAGAGAAAAACATCGCAGTTGCATCCTTAAATCTGCTCTGACAATCTTCGTCCACCTCTTCAGGCCAATCTATTTCCATATCTATGTATTTTTCGAATTCATTTCTGCAGATCTCCAGTTGAGGAACAACGTATACATTTTCTCTTTTTCTGTGGGTGTCGTTGCTAAACATTTTTACACGCATGTATTTTTTCTCCATGGATGGGCACATTTCCTTAAGCTTCTTGCCGAATTCGCAATCAGGCACTTTTCTAATCCCCGTCCCTTTCGCATATTCGCAATAATAATCATACATCCTCTTAGATGGAATATCATATTTCCAGTTGCAATAATCTTGATCTATATATCCATTCACCAGAGACTCGTACCAGAATCTTTCCAATCGTGCTCAGGGTCTGACAATCCAGAACTACTGAAGAGCAGAGTGGCTGGAAGGCGTCTTATTGCCGTCCGGCCACTTTTTGTTAGGAGGTGATATATGTAAAGAAAAAATCGACTAGTTGAAATACAGTGCGAAGAATTATGGTGGCATAACATATTAAATTCTAAATAATTAGGAGTGCAAAATGGCTAAGACCAAAATACAATGGACAGAGACTACATGGAATCCGTCCACTGGTTGTACAAAAGTAAGTCCGGGTTGTAAAAACTGCTATGCCGAGAGCATGTGTAAGAGGCTGCAGGGTATGGCTAAACAAACCAAGTATGTTAACGGTTTCGATATCACTATCCATCCGGACACCTTAAAAGATCCATATTCGTGGAAGAAACCACAGTTGGTTTTTGTGAACTCGATGAGCGATCTGTTTCACTCTGGTGTCCCGGATCGTTTCATTCGAGATGTCTTCGATGTGATGAATAATACCCCGCTGCATACCTATCAGGTGCTTACTAAGCGTTCTGCCCGGCTTAAACAGTTATCGAGTCAGTTGCCTTGGCGAGATAATATCTGGCAAGGCGTAACTGTCGAGAATGCTAAGTATCTTTCTCGGATCGATGATTTGTTGGCCACCCAGGCTAAGGTGAAGTTTCTATCCCTCGAACCGTTATTGGGGCCGTTACCTAACTTGAACCTACAGGGAATTGATTGGGTTATCGTTGGTGGTGAATCTGGTTCCAGGAGTCGCCCTGTTGATATCCAGTGGATTCGAGATATTAGAGATAACTGCATTGCCACCGGAGTACCGTTCTTTTTCAAGCAATGGGGCGGGAAAAATAAGAAAAAATCGGGAGACCTGCTCGATGGTAGGCAGTGGCACCAGATGCCTTAATACCCGAAGGTAAGTGCTGACTGGATTAGGGCCACTGAATTTTGGTGGTCCTCTTCAATCAGGGTACCAAATGGCGCGATGAGATTTACCTTTTTCTGCACGGCTACGACATACTTTTCACGAGTGTCTAAAGTTCTGGACTCATCTGATTATTCCGGAAAAATCCAGGGGGAAAAAGGTAGGACAAAATTTAAAAGGGCACAAGGGGTGGAACAAGATAAGTGGCAGCACTCTACTTTATGATCAATTAATTCAGAGAGTGACTGCCACTTAACATTCTAATAAATAATATCCTGGGAATTGCTCGAATTATTATACTATTAAATTCCCAATAAATCCGATTTAATATTTATTTAATTAATTAAAAATAAACCCCTAAAATGCCATTTTAATCAACTGTATCAACTATTCCAACTCTTTTTCGCATCTTATTATTTATCAAAGCTTTACATGCATATATTTAGTTGAGCCTCCAATCAACTGTTTTCAACTATTCCAACTAAATCCATATTAGTTGATAAAGTTGATATAGTTGGTTGAGTTGATGGAGTTGATATAGTTGATGTATTTTGGACGGAGGGGAGAGAGAGAAGATATTTTTCTGAGACTATATAATTGCTATTCCTGCTAAAAATAATTCCCTCTTTTACTAGTTCTCTAATATCGCTTTTTGTTGTATTTGCATTCCTTCCTTTTCCGTCCATGTAGTCAATAATATCCTTCTGTCTCACATCACCATCTGAAGACATGATGAAGTCGATTATCACCCTTTTGTATTCTTTCATGTTAACAATATCCTAATCCCTCCTTTCTGTCTAGAATTCTGGAATCAGATCGAATCTATGGGATTAGTTTCTATTGGTTTCACTGATTCCTGTTCGCTGTTTACCTCTGTTGAATCAACAAACTGGGTTGCATCTCCGTCGATATTATCTTCGCCATTCGGATCATCCTTTCGGGCATCAAAGCTTTCTGGGGCTAAGCCCAGTTCCTTTAAAAACTGTTTGATTATCATCTCTACTCCTTGGGTTAAATGTTAAAGTGTGCTGGTGTGTTGTCGCTGTGCTGTGTATAGACGACACAGTTTTAGCCTTTATTGACGCGGTTCTGAGCGAAGTGTGCTGTTTGTGCTGCCTATTCTGCTACCATACATGGATAAATTTTCAAAACTCTCTCTCTGACATTCTGCCTTCACACAGAACTATATACTCAGATTGAACAGCACAGACAGTACAAAATACTCAAATACTTGTTATTACTGCTTCTAACCGTGTCGTTAACCGAGTCATTGAGCGTGTTGTCCATTTTTTGAACAGCACGCTTTTTACCTTCCTACCACTCATTAATTTCTTCTTCAGTATCGATCTCTAATACATTTTCAATCGTTGACCTTTTTATACAGTAGCAGTAGTTCTGTGCACCTTTGATTCTTACCCTCTTCGTATAACCGCCACCGATGGAATCCAACCAATCTCGATCTGACCACGCACTTATTACCGCGCTACTATCGAATCCCTGCTTTTCCAGAAAATCCTTAACGGTCTGGGTGATAAGCGCTATCTCACCCCAGCCGCTTTCCTCCCACTTGCCAGCCCAACCATTATTCGGCGTGTATTGACCGTGCCTGCCATAAAACCTGGCCTGATTACTGACAGCCCACTCGTATACCTGCCTCAGCGCTTCCTTCGCCCGATCCGATTCTTCGGCTACTCCCTTCGTGGCTCTCCAGAGATTATCGACCAGTTCACTCACCTCAAAATCACGTCTTATCTCCGGTAAAGCCGCATGCACTATAGGAATCACCACAGACAGACAGGCGAAGTATTCACCTACTCGATTTGCCGCCGGGTTATTGCCGGCCAACCCCCTAAAATAACTCTGATACTCCTGGTAGGCTTCCCTCCACAAAGGCCACTGATCTCGATGTTCCAGAATGTACCTGATGACTCGGGGTGCGGCGAAACCGTAGTTGGATGTCACCATCGTATTAATATCGTTCACAAGCTCGGCGTTCTCCGTCTTATCGCCAGTAAACAATTCTCCCCATATGCCAATTACTCGGGTTCGAGTTCCACCATCCTGGGTGAAATCAACTATCGACTGCTCACCGGTGGACAACAAGACTGTCTTGAACGATCCAGTAGCCCTCGTACCAGTTATATTACCACGGCCACGACCTTTTCCTGACTGAATTTCATATATTACCCGGCTGATCACCCCGGCTGCTCTATCTTTATTGCTTCCAGTACCAGCAAGTTTCGTATCATCAAGTATGAAGGGCATATCATTCAGAACCGCAGCAGTACTCTCTATCCACGCCGCCGTACAATCCCACGTATGAACCACCGAACTACTGGAACTTGGACAGCCCCATGCAGACCCAGCTAATCTCAACGTTGTCGTTTTACCCTTGGAGGTCTCGTAAGCCCAGTCTACCGAAAAGTTAGATGCCCCGAGAATATCGAGAAACGGAGGCGTCAAGGCGAAGTAGAGGCCAGATATTACCCTGGGATAGTCCACGACACGATTAACTACCTCGATCCACTTCTCATAAGAACCCTCTTCCTTGAATGCCTTCGCAAGCTGATCTCCACCTTCCGCCAGTGGCTTATACACGACTGTATTTCTTGGCTCAGCCTCGTTTTCCTCACCGGTTATATATCTTTCACCCATCAGAAAGCCCGAATAATCCAGGTGCCAGCCGAACTTGCTGCTAACATTGCTCTTACTCAGTACATCGATATTTTCAGCCTCGAACTTCTCCAAATATCTGACAAGTTCTCTCGCATTGATACTCGTCGCCGGGAATCCTTTGGCTGACAAATCGACAAGCTTACTCACAGTAGTGATCGTACCCCGTACAACCGTTTCTCTCTTCCAATTACCATCCCGGTACCAGGCCAGGCTGACCACCTCTTCTCCGTTTTCTACGTCTTCCATCCTACCCGTGATCACAATGGGCGCGGAAGCTATATACTCGTAACCATCACTTTCTCCCGAGCCGTCAGGCATATATTTTTCAATACCAATTTTCGTGCTTAGCCGATAGCCCTTGGGTACGACTATTTCTTCACCGCAGGGCGCTCCTGGTAGAACTTTGATAACAGACCGATTAGATCTTTCCCGAAACAGATTCTTCACTCCTACCTGTTCGCATAGCATGTCTATGGCTTTAGATTTCTCGAC
>CAZKQS010000103.1:0-4811 GCA_964554985.1 uncultured Thermoplasmatales archaeon
AATTCTTGATCTTGGTTGTGCACCTGGTGGTTGGAGTCAGGTTGCAAAAGAAATTATTGGATCGTCTGGCAGAGTTGTTGGTGTTGATTTGTTACCTGTCCAAAAAATAGATGGAGTTACTTTTATTGAGGGTGATATGACAGAAGAATCAACTATTGACTTAGTAAAAGATGAAATTAAGAACTCAAAGGTTGATGTGGTAATATCTGATATGTCGCCAGATATATCTGGAAACTATGATATGGACCAGGCTAGAAGTATTTATCTATGTATGAAGGCATTTGAAACTAGTGAAATCTTTTTAAAACCTGGCGGTAATTTTGTATGTAAGGTTTTTGAGGGAAAAGATCTAAATTCTTTTTTAGATGATCTTAAAAATCGATTTCAAAAGATCAAACGCTTTAATCCAAAAGCTTCAAGGAAAAGCAGTTCAGAAATATATATTGTTGCAAAAAATCTTAGATAATAATATATAAAAAACTTTATAAAATAAAGTTTACAACCTTTTAAGTTTTTTTATCAAAATTTTGGATTTAATTATCTATTTTTCAACCTAATCTGATGCAAAATCAATAAATATCTTAATATAGTGAAATAAATTTTTTTAAAAAACAGGCGAAAGTATTATAAAATAAAAACCATCTATAAAATTTAGTTATCGACAAATGTAATTATTTGCTCTCATGTTGGGTAAAGGGGGGAGCTATATAAGATGAATGAAAAAAATGTAAGAATTGAAGATTTTTTCGATTCCTCGTTAGTTGACGTTGAAGATAAAATCACTCACACAATAAAAGACGAAAGTATAAAAGATATACTTCAAGGTGGCAAAAGACTTAGATCTCTTCTAGTTCAATTATCCTTCAAAGCATGTACAGAAGGAAAAGAAGAAAAACATCACTATGATAAAATGCTGGAGGGAACTGTTAGTATTGAACTAGCACATGGCGCATCACTTGTTCATGATGATATAATTGATAAAGATTCAGAACGACGAGGAAAACCAGCATTTCATATAAAAGAAGGAATAGCAAACGCTCTTTTAGTAGGACACAAGATGCTCACAACTGGTTTTGACATAGCTCTTTCACATGGACAGGAAGTCGCAAAATTGTATGTTGATTCCTGGAATGAAGTTGTAACAGGAGAAATTGATGAAGTAAACTTCAACAAAAACAATGGAACAAAAAATATGTCAAAAAGTGATCTTTTTGATTCCTACAGAAGAATAATTGATTTAAAAACAGCTGTATTATTTTCCTCAGCCTGTAAATCTGGAGTTTTAGAAGCAAACATGAGCGGTGACATCTTAAGAGTATTTGGAAATTATGGTAGAGAAATTGGCCTAGCATATCAACTAGCTGATGATTTAGTTGATCTAGAAAACGGAGAAATGCTTGATAGTGTGATACTTCCATTATTAAACCAGATTGAATCTAAAAAAACAAAGATGAATTTTTTGAAAAAAAGAGAGATCAAAAAATTATTTGGAAAAAATAAAGACAAAATCAAAGAATATTATTTTGAAGAAATCAAAAAACACATAAAAAATGCTGAGGAACTTAGTAATTCTGAACTAATTCCAGATTCAGTCTATAAAAAACTTCTTGGCCAAGCGCCATCCTATGTAATAAACAAAATGCTAAAAGATATAAACCTCTCAATTTAACTTATCGGGGTTAATCTTTTTTCTAAAAATTTACCTACTAAATATAATACAAGTTTTTTATTAATGTTTTTAAAAACTTCAAATGTAAAAAAATATGTTTTACAGATCATGTCCCATTTGATAAATTCTTGATTAATGATATAAGGGTATTTTTTTGCTTGATTTCTAGCAATTAAATTACCGGCTATATTTCCGCTTAAAAGAGCTCTATATATCCCTTCACCAGTGAGTGGAAATGTACCAGTACAGGTATCACCTACAAATAAAATGTTTTTATAGATAAACGGTCTTTGTAGGCCCATAGGAATAAGACCGCCAGATTTGTGATCAATTTTTCCTTTTATATTGTGTTTATTTTTAAATTTTTCAAGCATATTTTTTAAATCCATTTTTGGTGTTTTATAAAAACCAATTCCAACGTTCACTTCTTTATGTTTAGGGTTTCGGGGAAAAATCCAGTAGTATCCTATATCTGATGAATAATAGATTTTTATTTTCTTTGAGTTAAAAATATTACAATCTTTAATTGTCTGTTGATAAGAGTTACTTTTATTGCCTTTATCAATTTTAAGTTCTCTTTTAATTAAGCTTGGACAGCCTGATGCATCGATAATATAATCAGAATCAAGATCATAAACTGATTTTATCTTTGAATTAGTTTTTATTTCAGCACCTTTTTTTTCTGCAATTTTACCTAGTCTGTTAATAAATCCCTGTCTATTTAAAATAACACCAGTGCCTTTGGAATCAACTTCAAATTTTTTTTCACCAACAAAAATCTCAGCTGTTTTAATTTTGTTGAAAATATCTTTTTTATTTGGTTTTATTTTATCCCATTCATCTGATAATAAATGTGCTTCACCGCATCTTCTTCCCTCAAAGTTATAGCCGATTTCTTTGTATTTTTCATAGACTGTTACATCTATTTTTTTGTTATTTTCTTTTAAAGATATAGCCGTGCTAAGCCCGCTTAAGCCCCCACCAACAATATCAACTTTCATATTTATTATCCATATAAAATACATTCTTTATATTTAAATCTACTTTTTTATAATAAATCTAAATAGAAATCATGATTGTGTCATTTGAAAATACAATTTTGTTTTAGGTCTAGTAAGAAAGAATATGATTCCTAGATCAATTATAAAATTAAGTATTGTTGTAATAAGACCCCAAACCGAGAAATCTGGTGCGGATTTTAAAAATATCAATGCATTAATAATAAAAGAAGCAAGCATCAGACTAAATATTGCTAGAAATATTGTTGAAATGATAAGGCTAGTAGTCCAAACCCATGAATCTGCCTTTAGTACTCCATATGCAATAATGATAAATATCGAAGAAAACACAAGCCAAATAATTGTAGACATAGTATAACCAAAATGTATTATTGATACAAGTACCTTAAAAGAAGCAATTTCATTCCAAGTTGGAATCTGTATAAGAATAGAAAATGAGTATGATCCCCATAGAATAAACATGGCACTTAAAAGGACCCATAGAAAAGCAAGTATGATTATATTTTTAGGTTTGTCAATCAAACTATTTATTCCTCCCCAGAACAAATACATAAATGGCTTTTAACACTTATAGTTTATTCTTTGTCTAAATTTACTATTTTGTATCTCTTTTTAAGATATTTTATAACAGAATTGAAAAACAAAATAGATATAAATATAGTAGCAAACATCATAATATAAAAACCAGTGTCAATTCCCCACACACAATTTACTTTTTCAAAAGATTGTGTTCCAAAAAGATTTACATTGATAATCCCAGATCCATAAATACTTCCAAATATTTCCTGTGAAAAAATTGACATTGCAATATAAAAGATAGATAAAGAAGAAATAAAAAACAAAAGCCCGATAAATAAGAAAAAATATGAAAGCTTACTATATAAATTAAGTTTCAAAAAAATATTAATCAAAAGAAAGATTATTCCTCCCAAAATAAGATATGGAATCATATCAATTGCTGAGACAAAATCTTTTTCTAAGATAGAAAACTCACCTGAAACAAAACCCTCATGTGAAGTAATTGTAATCATTTTAGAAGGAAGAATGAACATATCTGTATCTGTTTTAACACTTGATTCTTGCTCTTTTTCTGAGAGGCTCCACCATGGAAAAACAATAGATGAAATAACTAAAAATATTACTAATATTTTGATAAAAAGAAAGACTTTATCTTTTCTATAAAGATAAAGGGCAAATATAAATAAAACAGGTATAAAAGCGGCAAGTAAAAAGTATGGACTGTTTGATTCATCATTTGTAACAATATCTATTTTTTTATCAGATAAAATATCAATTTTTCTTTTTGAAATAAGGTTTTCATTATTAACAACTAAACAATTATATTTTCCAGGTGGAACTTTAAATTCACATTTTCCTCTGAATGTTTTTTTACTATCAACTTTCCCCTGTCTTTCAAGTTTTATTGTACAATTATCAATTAAATTTCCTCTTTTATCATAAATATTTGTGCTGAAATTAAACAATTTTGGGAAAACATAAGTAAAATTATTAGTATTGCCGTTGATTGTTATATTCTTTTTATATACTTCTTTTTTGTAGGTCAATTTTATCTCATAATCTCCAGGATACAAATCGTTAAAGAAATAATTGTTATCATCAATTTTTTCTGGATTTAAGATAATATTTCTCTTAAAGTTTTTAGTAGAAAGCCATATATCTATTGCAGCCTCTGGTGTAAGATTCCATTTATCAAATATTTTTAGATTAATATCCTTTAAATCAACAGAAAAAGTTGTATTTTTGTTAATTCTTATATTCTCATTTACATAGAAATCATTGTATCTAATTTCTAAAATATAGTTAGAGTCTATTAGATTTTCAAACAAAAATTTACCATCAGATTTGTTACTTGGTAAAATCTTTTCTTCTTCGTTCATATTATTGCTGTATAAACTAAGCTCAATGTCTTTATTATCTGTGTTATTAATAAAGGCATTAAAATTATATAAATCAAGATTTATCTCTTCTTTCAAAGGAAATATTGATTTAAATAAACCAAATTCAATGTTTTTTTCTTCTAATAAAAAACCTTTGTAAAAAATCTGTGTTTTATAATTTTTACCAATGTTGCAGGGCAAACCTACGACTAACACTCCCTCTTC
>CAZKQS010000104.1:0-4243 GCA_964554985.1 uncultured Thermoplasmatales archaeon
ATTTATACATTTCGCTTAAATAGCTCATAAAAGAGAGATACTTACAACATTATTTCCTCTTAGAATAATTGTACCAAGTCTTCTCTTTGTTTCATTAACGTTTTCTTCTACATCTGATAAGACCATATTCATATATTCGTCATAACCAGAGAGTTTACCTTCAACGGTTCTACCATCTTTTAGTAGAAGTGAAAGCTTCTGATTCATTGATTTTTCTAGAACATCTAGTGGTAATGCCATGGAGAAGGTGAATTACATCCCCCTTTAAAAAGTATTCCCTCATGTTTTCTTTAAAAATGATAACAATTATATGTATATTCCCAATTACCTGAAATGCTCAACATTTGGGGAGGAAAAAAATATTATGTCTAATGGAAATATCGTTCATGTTGTAGGAACTGGTACTATAGGTGAACCATTAATTGGTCTTTTATGTGATGCAAAAGAAGATCTTGGTATCGACGAAGTAACTTTTTATAAACACAGTCCAAAACTTGTAGATAAACCAAAAGTAAAGGGCCTAATAAAAAGGGGAGCTAATCTCTGTATTAGAGATAGCAAAAAAACAGAGTTTCAAGATTTAGGAATTGAGCCTGTTTACGGAGCTGAAGAAGCAATCAGAAGAGCTGATGTAGTTGTGGATTGTACCCCTGGTGGAACAGGTCTAATGAACAAAGAAAAATACTACAAAAAATATAAAGACAAAGTCAAAGGTTTTTTAGCTCAGGGCTCAGAGTTTGGCTTTGGAAAGATGTATGCAGTTGGAATTAATGATGAAACTATTTCAAAAAAAGATCAGTTTATCCACATCGTTAGTTGTAACACACATAATATTGCAGTATTAATAAAAACCCTAGCTATTGGTAAGGAAAATAAAAACAACCTTAAAGAAGGAAGATTTTTGTGTATTAGGCGTGCTAATGATATAAGCCAGGTTGAAAAATTCATTCCATCCCCTGAAGTTGGCGCTCATAAAGATAAAAAAATGGGCACACATCACGCAGTTGATGTTTATCATCTCTATAAAACACTGGGGCTTAACCTAAATGTTTTTTCAAGTGCTTTAAAATTAAACACTCAATATATGCATAGTATCTGGTATGATCTAAAACTAAAAAATAAAACATCAATTGATAAAGTAAAAAAGAATTTTATTGATAACCCCCGAGTTGCTGTAACAAACAAAAAAGCAGCTAACCTTGTTTTTTCATTTGGTCGTGAACATGGACATTTTGGTAGAATTTTAAACCAAACTGTGGCGGTACTTCCAACCATACATGTTCTAAATGACAACGAAGTAATAGGTTTTTGTTTTACACCTCAAGATGGAAACTCAATTCTTAGTAGTATCACTGCTGTCGAGCGTTTCTTATATCCTGAGGAATATAAAGAAAAAGTAAAGTGTCTTGGTGCATTCTTACTTCAGGAAGTATAATTTTAAAATGTCAGATGATTATAAAACAATAAGAGATCCTATTCATGGAGATATAAAGCTAGAGGGTTTGTTTCTTGATTTAATTGAAGCACCAGAAATACAAAGACTCCATAACATAAAGCAGCTTGGATTTGCTCATTTGGTGTTTCCAGGTGCGCATCATACAAGGCTTGAGCATTCTCTTGGAACATATTATATGGCATCAAAAGCAGCTGATGCATTAGAATTTGATAAATATGAATCTGAATTAATCAAGTGTTCAGCTTTTCTTCATGATATCGGCCACGGTCCTTTTTCTCACACTCTTGAATCTCTTCTCCGCGAATCTTTAAATGTTGATCATGTTGATTTAACTGAAAAATTAGTACTCGGTGAACACGCTATTTTTGATGAAAATGAAAAAGAGGTTTTAGAATCCAGTACTGTTTTTGATATATTACATAAATATGATATGGACACTCAAGCCATTGCAGATATCATAAAAGGAAAAAAGAAAGATAAGAAATATCTTAACCATATATTGGGTAGTTCTGTTGATATTGACCAACTAGATTACTTGATACGTGATGCATATTACACTGGTGTTGCTTATGGTATAATTGATATAGAGCGTCTAATTCAGACATTATGTGTTTTTGATGATAGATTAATGGTTCGAAGAAAAGGTGTTAGTGTTGTAGAAAACGTTCTAATGGCTAGAAGCCTTATGTATTCATCAGTTTATTATCATAAGACAGTAAGAATTGCTGAACTAATGCTTTCTAAAGCAATCGATCTATTTGATGATGCCGATCCCTTTGAATTTTTCAAAATGACCGATGGAGAACTTATCAGTGAATTAAAAAAGATAGGTGGTTACCAATTTGAAATAGCTTCAAGATTAAAATATAGGCGTCTTTTCAAGCAATCCTATTTTGCATCAGCTAAAGACTTGGATGAAACTGAAATTGAAGTTATCAAAAAAATGGATAATCCAAACTTTAGAAGAAAAAAAGAAAGAGAACTTGAAGAAAAATTAGATATTCCTCATGGCCATGTTATAATTGATGTTCCATACACTGAGCTTCATTTATCTGAACCAAGAATAGATAAAACCGATACTTCAATATTAGATTTTGATGGTGTAAAAAAACTTAAGGATTTAACACCTATGAGCGATGCTATCAGGTCAAGAGCGATACCTGACTGGATGGTAATGATTGTTGTAGATGAAAAATATAGAGATATTGTAAACAAAAACGCATCAAAAATCCTTTACAAGTAAAATTAAAAATTTTAGGAGAGAATGGGAGAGATTTGAAGGTGGTGAGGAGAGATTTTTAATTAAAAAAAACTCTGAATGAAATCTCCCCCATTCACAATAAATATATAAAAAATCAGTATATAAATGTTATTATTTAATATTTAATAGATGTGAGTATCATATTTTGCAACATATATTCTTCCTCTAATATTAATTATATAGGTATAGATCTATATAATGTAAATTAATTAATTTAGAAAAACAGACGAATAAATATTGCAACACCAAGAACAAGCATAATAAAACCAATGATTCTACCAAGTATGTCTTCATTTATCTTATTTGCAAAGTTTGAACCAATAAAAGAGCCTATTACCGCACCAATTCCCGCAATTATTACTGCAACCCATATAATTTCATTAGATATGATATGGCCAACAGTACCAGTTCCAGCTAAAAAAAACATTACAACTAAAGATGAGCCGATTGCCGTATGTAGGTCATAATCATAAATAAAAATCAAACCAATTGCAATAAAACCAGCTCCACTAAAACCAGTAAAACCACTCATAATTCCAATAATAAGCCCTGCTGTGATTAGTACTAGTAATTTATGTTTTTTAAAAAAGGTAAAAGAATATTTAGATTTAACAAAATCAACGTTTCTTTGAAAGCCGTTATATACAAGATTTACTCCAAACACAAGTAATACTACTCCAATATAGATATTTAGACCTCTCTCTGGAGCGTAAGAAGTGAAAAAACTTCCAATAAATGCACCTATCGCTGAAGAAATAATCAATGGTATCAGTGGTTTTAACAATGTTTTTCCTTTTTTTAGAAAAATAAGACCAGACGATAGGCCAACAATACTATCAACAAAAAGACTAGTTCCAATTGATTCATGGACAGATTTACCTGCAAAAATTGTAAGGATTGGTATCATATAGCCTGCAGCTGTACCACTGCAGATACTTATGAAAAGACCACTTCCAAAGCCTGCTGCAAAAAGAAGTAATATCAGGTAACCATCAATGACCATAATATATCTGTTAAGTACTTTTTTTTATTTAATCTTAATTAAAAAATTAAAGATTATGAAAATTATTTCAAATTGTCTATAGTAATATCGATAACCTTATATTTTATATCCAATTCATTTCTAGGTTATGAAAGTAAGAGAATACTTGAAACTAGCTAGATCATTTAACGCAGTTTTAACCGGCATAAGTCCCGTTATGGGTGCAATTGCTATGGGTAATTTTGACCTTTTTATTCTCTTACTATTGTTTATTGCAGGATTCCTCGGACATACATATGGCTTTGTCCTAAATGACATAATAGACTACAAAATTGATAAAACCTCAAAAGAAATTAGTGATAGACCATTGATTAGGGGAACAATTACACTTAAAAAAGCATGGATTTTTGCAATATCATCAATGGTTATTTCATTTTTGTTGGCGGGCATTATTGCTTACTATACAGATATGTATTTTCCAATAATCATACTCGGGCTTTCAGCATTATTTATAACAGTTTATGACTTGATAAGTAAAAAATTT
>CAZKQS010000104.1:4253-4791 GCA_964554985.1 uncultured Thermoplasmatales archaeon
TGCACTAGGAGTATTCTTCTTAGTTTTATACGGTGCAACAACAGTTACAAACAATCTATCAGATATAACAAACCTTGCATGGATCGTGTGTATTCTTGGTTCAATACAGGTTTTATACATGCAATTTATATCTGGAGGCTTAAAAGATATTGAAAATGATTATAAGATGGGGGCAAAAACCTTAGCTGTAAAATTAGGCGTAAGAATAATTGATCAAAAACTAAAAATT
This sequence comes from uncultured Thermoplasmatales archaeon, assembly GCA_964554985.1. Taxonomy (GTDB): domain Archaea; phylum Thermoplasmatota; class E2; order DHVEG-1; family DHVEG-1; genus CAYZTD01. Next base: position 4,483 of record CAZKQS010000104.1, read on the forward strand.
TCAAATAGTTTTAAGGCTCTAGCATACGGGATTCAACTAATTGATGTTTTTGTAGTTTTTTTACCGTTTTTTATTGTTTGGGATATACAGGATTTAACCTTTTTCCAATATGTCCAATGGACAATAATTATATTAATTGCAATTCTTATGTTTGTGATATCTCATAAATTACTAAATATGCAGAAATTTAAAAGAAATAAAGCTAGAAAATATATTGGAAGTCACTATATGATTAACTTTATGATAGTCCCAATCATGCTTATGAAAATAAACCCCTGGGCTGGAATTCTAATGTTCTTTCCTCTTATA
>CAZKQS010000105.1:0-4788 GCA_964554985.1 uncultured Thermoplasmatales archaeon
CTGTTGTTTTGTATACTACTTATTTCTTAGTAAGGTCTGATTTTGCAGATGTAAATAATGTAGGTTTTACAAGTGCAGTTACTCTAAATATTGGGTTTTATACTCTTCTTTCTAGTAGTATCTTGTTTTTTGTTTTATATTTTTTACAAAACAAATTTTTAGAAAATACCCTTTTGGATAATAAAACTGAAAACTAAATATCTATTACTACAAAACCATTTAAATACATCTCTTCTATTAACCCTCGATAAAAAACATGGAGTTATGATTTTTATGGACTGGGGAATGAAAAATAGACTATCAAAAATAATTAATCCAAAAGATGGACACACTGTAATGCTTGCTGTGGACCATGGATATTTTATGGGTCCAACAACTGGCCTTGAAAACATTAAAAAAATGACAGATCCCTTAGTTAGATATGCTGATACTTTGATGCTTACAAGAGGTGCCTTGAGAAACTATATAGACCCAAATACAAAGATTCCAATAGTACTCAGGGTATCAGGTGGAACAAGTATCTTGAATAAAGAATATCTCTTACATGAAGGAACTGCTGTTGACATTGAAGATGCAATAAGGCTAAATGTATCAGGTGTTGCTTTTTCAATTCTAGTAGGCCAGCCATACGAGCGAGATACAATACTTGGAATGACAGAATATATTGATAAATGTGAAAGATATGGAATACCAGTTCTAGCAGTAACAGCTGTTGGAAGAGGTCTAGGAAAAGATGCAAAATATCTAAGCCTAGCTAGCAGAATGGCTGCTGAATTTGGAGCGCACATTGTAAAAACCTATTTCTGTGAAAATTTCGAGCGAGTTGTTGATACTTGTCCTGTACCAATAGTTATTGCTGGTGGTAAAAAACAACCTGAAAAAGATGCACTTAAAATGGCGTATGATGCATTGCAGGCTGGAGCAATAGGAGTAGATATGGGTAGAAACGTATTTCAAAGTAAAAACCCAAAAGCAATGATACAAGCAGTTAATGCTATTGTTCACAAAAAATATACGCCTAAAGAAGCATATGATTTATTTTTAGAAAAAAAATAATCAGTCAATAAGTTTATATAAAAAATGCTATTAACAAAAACAAAAATTGGAGGCAAATAAATGTTAGAAATTATTGCAATGTTATTGTTAGTATTAATAGTTGTAATCCTTGTACTTGTATTCTTTGGATATTACAACAAGATAATTAGGCTTGAAAATAGGATAGATAACTCATGGGCTCAAATTGATGTACAGCTCAAAAGACGTGCTGATCTGATTCCAAATCTTATGGAAACAGTCAAAGGATATATGACACATGAAAAAGAAACCCTTGAGAATGTAACTAAAGCACGTTCCGCTCTAATGAGTGCAGAGACACCACAGGAAAATGTTGATGCAGATAATATGCTTACTGGTGCCTTGAAATCACTTTTTGCGGTAGCAGAAAATTATCCAGATCTTAAGGCTAATCAGAACTTTTTAAACCTTCAGGATGAACTTACAAACACGGAAAACAAAATATCATATGCAAGACAACACTTCAATGATTCAGTTCTTGTCTATAACAACATAGTTGAAACAATACCTGGTAAATGGTTCGCAGGAATTATGAACAAAAAAACTCGCGATATGCTAGAAATTCCAGATGCAGATAAAAAAGTTCCAGAAGTAAAATTCTAAAAAAATATTTTTTTCTTTTAATTTAGGAGAGATATGGAAAAAAAGATACTTGTTGAGGATCATATTCGAAAAAATAAAAGAAAAACCATCATAATATGCGGCTTGATGGCTCTTTTATTTGTTGGTATAGTTTTTTCTGTAGGTTTCATCCTTTTCGGTGGAAACGTCTATATCTCTTTAGCATTTGCTCTGCCTATCGCTGTAGGTTATGTAGCAATAACTTACTCTATTTCAGTTCCCGCGGTTCTATCTGCAGCAAAAGCTCGTCCAGCAAACCCGCAGAATAGAAATGAAAAACTTTTAATTCATAGAGTTGAGGAGATGAGTATAGCATCAGGCCTTCCGATGCCTAAAGTCTATGTTCAGGAATCGCCCTACATAAATGCTTTTGCAACAGGTAAAGACCCAGAACATTCAGTAATATGTGCAACAACCGGTGCTATTAGAAAACTAAACCAAGAAGAACTTGGTGGAGTAATAGCTCATGAGATGAGCCATATCAAAAACTATGACATTAGGCTTATGACCGTAACAATCTCAGTTGTTGGAGCAATTTCCTTGATTGCTGAGATATTGTTCTGGTCTATGTTTTGGGGTGGCGCTGGACGTGGGCGTGGTAGAGGAGAAGGTCAAGCACTTTTTATAATAATTGCAATTCTTTTTGCAATTCTTGCTCCAATCTTTGCACGTCTAACTTATCTAGCGATATCTAGAAGAAGAGAGTACTTAGCTGATTCAACAGGTGCATATCTTAGTAGAAACCCAGAGGGTCTAGCTAAAGCACTTGAAAAAATAAGAGAGGATCATCCAAAACAAAAACCTAAAGGAAGTAAGACTGTAGCTCCTCTTTATATTTCAAACCCATTTAAAGCCCAAGCTTCAGGTAAAGCCTCATTTTGGTCAACGCACCCTCCGCTTGATGAAAGGATAAAAAGACTTAGGTCGATGTAAAAAAATTTAATTTTTTATTCAATATTTTTTAAAAAATTATCAATTGTTTCTTCTTTTTCTTTGATCTCTTCTTTTTTTATCTGCAGGTTTAATGTTTTATCAATTGTTTTAAGACCGATTTTTTCTAGGTATTCTTTTAAAAAATCACTGGTTTTTTTATTTTTATTACCACTTGCACTACCAGTAATAAATACACCTGCTTTTTTTCCTTTTAAATTTTCAGCTTTATTAAAAAAAGTCCTTAGATGTGGAGCGGGTCTTCCAGCCCATGTAGGAGAGCCAACTAGTATTGTATCATATTCATCAAGATTATAGTTTGTATTTTTTATGGGCTGCTCTTTTTGTTGCATAGCCGCTCTACCTGCTTTGAAAAAACCTGGTTTTTTGATGTGCTGAATTTCTATAAGATCAACATTTTCCTTGTTTTTTTCTAGTTTATCTTTTAAAAGTTTAGCTGCTTTTTTTGTGTTACCTGTTCTTGAATAGTACACTATTCCCACTTTCATATTTATTTTTCTCCTTTTTTATTCAGATGAGATTACTATTTGTTGTTTTTTCTTTATATCAAGACCTGCTGGTACATCCAATTGTGCTGTTAGATACCAATCAACTCTTGCACTATATCCCGATAACATTGATATTGCTTTCATTGCAGCCTGGGCTTTTTCACCCATTTCTCCAGATGGTTTTCCTGATTTACCAGCAATATCACTAGGTATTTTTAGTTCAAAGTCGTATTCTTCTTTTTGATAATCTTTATCACCATCTACAGGTTGTTTATAGTCATAAACTTTTTGTCTACTGTTCTTATTTTTAGAGTTTCCTCCTATTGCACCAATTGCACCGCCAGTATTTTTAGTTCTTTTATATGCATAAAGTCTTACTCTTAATTCTCTTGCGTGAACCGATTTTTTTAAATTTAATTTGATTTTCCCTTTGATTTTTTCACCGGGCTTATAATCATATTTTTCTAAATTCATTGTTATTTTATCTGGTCCAAATAATCCCATATTTCATTCATCCTCGTGGTATTTTGTCTAATGTTATCCTAGATTTAGTTAATAACATTTTCTTGATAAACAAAAAACATTTTTAAAGAAGTGTATATAGTGAGTTTGGTTTGTTATGGATAAAATGAAAGTTGCTATGTACTACAACAATAATGATGTTCGTATTGAAGAACAAAAAATTCCAAAGATAAATAACAATGAAATTTTAGTTAAAGTTGTTGCTAGTGGTATATGTGGTTCAGATGTAATGGAATGGTACAGGATTAAAAAAGCACCTTTAGTTCTCGGCCATGAGATATCTGGTGATGTTGTAAAAGTGGGTAAAAGTGTTAAAGATTTTAAAGTAGGTGATAGAGTATTTGTAACTCATCATGTACCCTGTAACATTTGTAGGTATTGTTTGAATGATGAACATACCATATGTGATACTATCCATAACACTAGGTTTTACCCTGGTGGTTTTGCACAATATTTACGTGTTCCTGAAATTAATGTTGACCGCGGAACGTTCGTTCTTCCTGATGATATGAGCTATTGCGAAGGAACATTCATTGAGCCTCTTGCCTGTGTTGTACGAGGGTTTAGAAAAGCAGGTTTTAAGCCTACAGATTCAGTTCTAGTAATTGGTAGTGGTATAGCTGGCATTTTAAATATAAAACTAGCAAATGCTCTTGGCGCATCTAAGGTTTTTGCAACAGATATAAATAGATATAGAACAAAACAAGCAAGAAAGATGGGTGCAGACTTTTGTTTTAATGCTAAAGAAGATATTCCAAAAAAGATTAAAGAAAATAATTCTGGGAAGCTTGCTGATTTTGTAGTTTTATGTGCAGGTGTGCCAAGCGCAATCAAACAAGCAATAGACTCTGTTGAAGCAGGTGGAACAATTCTATGGTTTGCACCAACTAAACCTGGTGTAAATGTTGAGTTTCCATTTTTTGAGATATGGAATAAACAGATCAAGATGTTTTCAACTTATGCAGGTGCTGGAAAGGACATAATTGATTCAATCGATCTGATAAGATCAAAAAAAGTAGAAGTTTCTGATATGATCACACATAAAATTCCAATGGATAAAGCTGCAGTTGGATTTAAGTTAGTAAGTGAAGCAAAAGATTCTATGAAAGTAATAATTGAACCGCAAAAATAA
>CAZKQS010000106.1:0-4764 GCA_964554985.1 uncultured Thermoplasmatales archaeon
TAATTATCCAACTAAAAACCGGAAAAGGGTGATTTTTAGGTTTTGAAAATCCTATAATGATATCGGTCATTATTTCATCTCGTGTAGAATGAAATTAAATCCCACAGTTTTAGAAGTGGCCGATGCTGCCTTGAACACCACCCTCAAGGTCATTCCTAATATTACATCTGCATCATACGAAGACTCTTCTTTGTGAAATTTTTCTGCTAAATTTACATCAAATCCAAATTGGTTCAGTTTATAGTTAGGAATACCTGAGATAGTTCCTGCTGAAGTGTCAAGCACCATAAAGTCCGCTCGGTCTCCCATATCAGCATTAATTACCTCTAATCCAGTAATTTTAGCTTGTGTGTAAGGCACTAAGAAATCTATATTTTGATCGCTAGTAGTATTAGAGGCAAGCGTAGATCCGTGTACCCTTTTGAAAAGTTTTTTACCGTCAACTTGTTTATCAGCAAAGGGCTGAGACTTAGTTTGAGTTACTAAATCTGTTTTGTTAAAAATAAATTTTCCAGCTTGAATGTCAGAAACCATTTGATCAAACTCTGTATCAATAAGCTTCTTATAGCCCTTCAAAGAGTTAACATAGTTTTTTTCACTAGTTATATATCTATAACCGCTATCTTCTCCTCCAGGCTCACCTGCTGGAGGCTCTACCTTCCAGATAATTTCAGGCGCAGTGACTCCCTGATCTACTATTTGATCCAGCATTTCTTGAGTGATTTCGTCTTTATGAATAATTACATATCTCATTCTGGCACATCCTCTGTTATGTTGGCTGCAGGTATGTTAACGTACTCAGGGGTAGTAGTGTCTTGAGAGTCGTAAGCGTCGGGATAGAATAACTCGTCTTCGTCAAACCTAAGCCAGTGAACTAGATTAGAGGAAAAAGTTAGTGTCCTGGGATTGTTAGGAGCTCCGGAATTGTATAATTGAGAAACTTCTGATGCGCTTAAGGCTTTGTCCCACCAAGTAACCTCATCAAAGGTTCCTAGAAGCGCTCCTCCTAACTGGTTTCCGTTAAATAGTTGTAAATCAGAAACTGTCACCAATCCTCCGTTGAGGTTGTCAAGTTCTTCCGTTGGATCTTGAGTTAATGCAACTGCATTTATGTAGCAATTGCAATCAGCAGGCTCTTGACCTCCAGCATAAGTCACTACGACATGATACCAAGTGTTATTAGTTAAGCCTCCGGTGTCAAAGTCAACTCTTAAAGTATCTCCTGGAAACGCGTCATCGATTATGTAAAATCGAAACTGATCTAACGCTCCACCTCTGTTAGATAAAGAAATTCCTCTAAAAGGAAAAAAGGGTAAAAGTGTCGAAAAGAAATTACCGTCGTTTGTTATATCTGTTGACTTCCACCAAACAGAAAAGCTAAAGGGGGTTTGCCCGTCTAGAATTCCCCCAAAAGGTTGACCCGAACCGTAAGTGATGCTTTGATTGGCGGCATTTATAGTCACAGATTTTTTAACCGTTTGCTGCAATATGCCGTGGTTTTGAAGAAAACTCACGTTACACCAACCTTCCTTCAACTATCCACTGATTTGATCCAATGTGGGTGGCCACGCATCCGGTGTTTTGTAAATCCAACTCAGTTCCCTGAGATAGAAGAGTTCCTAGGGTAGCAATCTCAACTATACCGGTTCCAATTCTAGATATAATTACTTGGAATCCAGTTGGAAAGCCATTAGGCAAAGTCACGGTAGCTGTTGCTCCGTTATTCATAAGTATTTTTGATGCAGAGTCCGATAACTGAACTGTGTAGTTTCCAGTTTGTGTGTTAAGCACTAAAGTCTCGTTTAACTTGTCGTCTAGTTCATCTTGAATTTTTTGTCCAGACCAAAGATTAGTAGTAGTCGTGGATGTGTCATCAAGAGGTCTATGCTCGTCTATCTCGAAGTTTTGAAGCGCGTCATGATCTACATCTGACTCGTTTACAGAAAGGGTCCTTGAGGCGGTTATGTCGCCTCCTCCCGTTAACCCGGATCCGGCGTTAATGGCCACGGCCGAGTGATTAATATGTTCATTTCCTAGAAAATTAGTTAATTGGTCGTGGTCTATGTCTATATCTGAAGCAGAAGTTATCCTACCTTGTGCATCTACCGTAAATACACCTACAGACTTAAGACTTCCGTAAGACCCGACACTTACCCCTGTATTATCTAAGTTTAGGGTTCTAGAAGTGGTTATATCTCCACCACCCGTTAAGCCGGTTCCTGCGTTGATATTTACTGACGAGTGATCAACATGTTCATTAGCTACAAAGTTCTGCAGAGCATCGTGGTTTACTCCCCCCTCAACTACTACTGCAGTTAGGGAGTTTCCTGCGTCGTTGTAAGTAAAGTCTATAGATGCGCTATCAGAGAACAAAGCTCCGGCAGCATCTTGAGCGGCTTCGTCGAAGTCTGTAATATTAGAACTGCTTAATGAAATAGGTGTATTTGAAGCCGCGGTAATTTGTCCTTGAGCGTTGACAGTGATTTGGGGTACATTGGTGGCGTTTCCATAAGATCCAGAACCCACTCCAGTGTTGGTAATATCAATAGTTCTAGACGCCGTAATATCGCCTCCACCACTTAAGCCCGTGCCCGCTGTAATATTTACGGTTGAGTGGTCAATATGTTCATCCGCAACGAAGTTCTGTAAAGCGTCGTGGTCTACATCGGATTCATCTACATTCAAAGTCCTATCTGCGGTGATGTCTCCACCGCCTGTCAACCCATTTCCTGCGATTATACTCACGGATGTGTGGTCTATATGTTCATTTGTTACAAAGTTTTGAAGAGCATCATGATCTATAGAACCTTCGTTAACATCTAAATCAATTTCATCATTTGCACTATCCAGCGTAACTGAAACTTTTGCACTTCCGGCATTTATATTTCTAAATTCAATTTCACCACTAGTTATTTGTTTAAAAGGCCCAACTCCAGCTGTTCCGACATTAGAAGCCGTACTAATCGAGCTTGACGGCCCTGCAATTAAAATACCTCCAGCAGTCGAACCGTCACCTATATATAAATTGTTTGTATCATTTTCAAATATAAATTCACCTTCAGCAGGAGTATAACTTGTCCTGTTGGCGCTATTTGTTCTTAGAATCTGTATTTTAATTCTTCTACTCATTATAATTCTCCTGCGTCTAAATTCCCTAGTAACGTATCATTAATATTATCGGTTGAATCAATTTCAAGTATTACTTCTGAACTTTCTGGAACTAATGGTTCAATATCAATTACACAACCCCCGGCTACTGTTTCATTATTTGACCCTTGAATAACTTGGGATCTTACTCTTATAAAATCCCCTTTATTAACTTCTAAATGTACTGTTTTAGATCCAGTTTGACGATCTGCATTATCTGTTCTTTCATAAGTATAAACGTCGCTGCCTACAACTTTATTAAATCCAGATCCCGTGTTTATTTCAATAAAAGATTGCGTATTAGATCTGGCGGTGTTGATATTATCAAAAGTTACTGAATACGTGATGCGATACTGACCGGTAATTAAAAAGTCTATTTCTCCACTAGAAAAAATAAACGAAGATGTGTCACTAATGCTAGAAGCCGTGTCTAATATTATAGTGGAAGGCGTTGACGTTATAGTTTGACTATTTGTGGTGTTATATAGATTTAATACGCGACTAGTTCTAAATACTCCCGCGTCTATTCCATTAAAAAAATTAGCCAGATCTGGTTGAAACTTATCTAAAATATTAAGTCCGTCTTGTGAACTTAAATCTGTGGTACCGTCGTTTACAACTAAATCTCCAGATTCAATAGCGGCTCTTACGGGTTCGTTTAAACTCCACTCCGTCCACTCAGTAATACTAATTGTATAGGATTCCCCATCTGCAAGAGTTTTACCTGCATAAGTTTGAGTTGAACCTGATTCATTTCTTAAAATTTTAGTGAGTTGTGCCATTAACTAGTACCAAATGCTAAAAATGCTATCATTCCTACTGGACTAAAGCTATTTCTATCTTCTTCTAAAACTCGAGCTATTAAAGCTTCCCCCTGAGCAATGTCTACATCATACCCTTCTCTAAATCCGGTATTTGTAGCTCGCATAAACACAGTTCCAATTGCATCCCCTTCATCGCCACCAGAACACGTAAATGAGGCTGGCGATAGTACCGTAGTTCCGCTGCCTATATAATTAATGCTATAAATTTGTTTAATATCGGCGTTTAATCTAAAAGCAGATCTTAAATCGTTTTTTGTTGTTTGTGGATTTCCCGCTCCATCAGTTTCTAATTGAATAGTCACAGTTCTAGTCGATTCGTCTTCAGAAAAATCTAACGGTAAATTTGAACCGTTATTAACCAATTCAATAGTAACTCTAGTTGTCCCTGTATATGGAAGGTCTCCTTCTTGATATGTAACTTGTTGATTGGTAACTTCTGCTAATGTACCAAAGTTACCGGGTTCGCTTCCATCCGTTTTATATAAAGCGAACATTACACTCGCATCTACATTATTTTGATCTCCAGAACAACTCATTTCTCTTAATTTAGAATTTACTGCTGCTGTAAATGGAACTTCGTTTGATCTAGTTTGTCCGAATAAATAAAGATATATCGGATTTGAATTCCAATCCCAATAAGATACAAAAGCCCTAGGTACTCCTTCAGCTATTGTAACGGCTTCTTCTAAAGCGTCTTGTACATTGTCTGAAGTAAAATCGTTATTTTCACTATCAAAAAAGATAGATGAAGCAACATCTTTAATCCATTTAATCATTAACTTTTAGCCCCTTG
>CAZKQS010000107.1:0-4734 GCA_964554985.1 uncultured Thermoplasmatales archaeon
TAAAAAAGATATGACAACACTAATAATAAGACAGTAGGTAAAAACCAATAGAATGAATTCACTCCTAGTGTATAAGCTAGTGTTAATAAAAAAGCTATAGATATAAACAATAATAGTAAATCTCCATATTTCAAATTAAATCCTCAATTAATGAAAAATAAAAGTGTTATATAAACTATTTTCTAAAAAATTTTATATCACTAAACTTTTAATTGATAATGAGATACGAGTTTGAAATTTAATTGGAGGAAAATATTAATGGTTGAAGTTAAACCGTTCAAAGGAATTACGTATAATAAAGAAGAAATTGAAGATTTTGATGATGTAATGTCACCACCATATGATATTATTTCTGAAGAGATGCAGGACGCGCTATATAATAAAAATGATAAAAATTTTGTTAGATTGATTTTAAATAAGAAAAAACCTGAAGATAATGAAGAATATAATAGGTACACTAGAGCAAAAAAATTATATCATGATTGGCTTAATAAAAAAATACTTTTAGAGTCAGATAAAGAGGCCATTTTCCCATATAAGATAACATATGAAGTTGATGGAAAAGAAAAAACTATGAATGGTTTTTTTGTTCTTTTAAAACTTGATTCAACCTATAAAAAAGTTAAAGCTCACGAAAGAACTTTATCAAAACCTAAAGCTGACAGGTTGAATTTGATGAGAGCGTGTCAATCAAATCTTGAACCAATTCAACTTTTATATATTGATGAGAAAGACGAGATAAGAATAAAAATCGATCAGTCAATTAATTCACCATTAATAGATGTAAAAGGTTATGATGGATTTAAACATCAATTATGGAAAATAGAAGATAAAAAGTTAATTGAAATAGTAAAAAATAAATTAAAAGATGAAATCTTATTTATTGCAGATGGTCACCATAGATATCAAACAGCAATTAATTTTTCTAGTGAAATGAAGGAAAAAACTGGAAATACTGATGAAAATGCTCCATTTAATTATAGGATGGTGATACTTGCAAATATGTTTGATGAAGGTTTATCTATACTTCCGACTCATAGGTTGATTAAGATGGATAACATAAATATTGATAATCTTATGAAAAATTTAGAGAAATATTTTTTTATTGAAAAAACTGATGTAGATAAATCTAAAGATGTTAGCGAAGTTATAATGAATAAGATTAAGACAGAAGATAAACATAAGTTTGCAATTTATTTGGGCGATTATTTCTATATCTTGACTTTAAAAGATGAAAAAAGTATGGACGAATTTGCAAAAGATAGATCAAAGACATGGAGAACTCTTGATGTTTCAATACTACATAAAATTGTTTTGGAGCATGGTATGGGTATAAATCAGGATAATTTAGAAGATCATGTTAAATATACAAGAGTTGATAGTGAGGCAATTAAATTTGTTGATAATAATAAATTTGATATGTCTGTTTTAATGAATGCAACAAAAATTGAGGAATTAAAAGCTATTGCTGATGCAGGAGAGCACATGCCTCAGAAGTCTACATATTTTCTTCCCAAGATGCTTTCAGGTCTTGTTATGTATAAAATGGAAATATAATTCTATTCTTTTTTAACTTTTTTTTATTTACTTTTGAAAAAATTATATTATTAAAAATATATTTTTGTAAATTTTACAATTTGGTTTTTTTCTTCGAAACATATAAATAGTATACAAAACAAAGATTAACATGATATAGTCAATCTATGTCAATATAAAATCTCTTTTAGAAGAGGTGTAGAAAAAATGAAGGGACAAAAAAGATTGGAAAAATTTGCTTCAAAAAAAACGGTGGTGCATAAGTAAATGAATATATTAGTCATGGTCTTAATTGGATGGGGAACTGGTATATTGGCCATGGCGTTAATAAGCGTGTATAAATGGTATCTAAAAATTTTGTCCGATAGTACTTAAAAAAAAAATAAAAAAATAGGAAATTGTTTTATTATTTCCTTTAAATTATTTGTTCATTTTAGGTATAACTTTTTCGATATCTTCAGTTTTACCTGCATCCCATATAGCTCTTATTGCTAAGAGACCAGCAGCAGGTGCAACAAAGATAGCAATCATACCAGCAATTGCTGTGAAATATGGCCCTATAAACTCAATATTTTGGAAAAATGTTGAGGTAGCACCTATTCCAACTAGCATTAAAGCAGCGATTAAAAAAGTTGGGACTCTTTCTTTGGTGATATTTCCAAGTGCCAAAAACGATAGTATTCCAACTACAAATCCTAGAACTGCTAGAATTGTATATATCGCTCCTTCATAGCTTGCCATAAGGTTTGCGTCTGCGGCAAAGACTATACCTAATATTACAGCTAGCAATATTCCTATTAGAAATAGCCAGCTTCCAATCTTTTTCACTAAATTTTGCATGTTTTCCATCCTCTCTCCTATATTTTTGTATATCTTAGAAAATATCCTAGTTATATAAGCATTTAGTGTAAACGAATAAATAGGTGCTTATTCAGGTGAACAAAACCTATTCGTTAAATGTCGATAAGATTTATATAGGTTAATTTTACAAATTGACATTTTTATAACATATGTTTATATATTATAAACAAAAAAAACCAATATGGATCAAACCGTGGAGGGGAAAAGAGATTCTTTTTGATTCGCCTCTTCTTGCATCTCAATAACACCCCTCCTCTTTACCCCCTTTTTTAAAGAAAAGATTTAAGATTTAAAAAAACATTAAAGATATTTAGATAAAAAATGAAAAGTATAATGGTTGTTGATGATGAAAAGAATGTTTTAGATGAAGTAAAAACAATTCTTGAAAAAGACGAATATGAAGTTGTAACAGCAGAAAATAGTAAAAAAGCATTTGAATTAATGAATACAAAAAAAATCGATAACTTTGGATTGATATTAATTAATTCTTCTCTTCCTGATTCAAAAATACCTGCTCTTTTTTCAATGAAACCTGGTAAAAATAAAGGAATCGATACTACAAAAACAGAGGATTTTTTACAAAAACCATTTACAAAAGAACAATTAATTGATTTTGTAAAAAAGAAAGTTAATGATTAAATACATTCTAAAATATTTTCAAAATCCTTTTTCATTAAGGGCATCTTATTTTTATTATATGTAACAACAGCAGGATGGAATATGGGGATTATTGTAATTTTTCCAGATATTGTATTAATTTCAAATTTTTTACCATGTACTTTTGAAATCTTTTCATTTGGAATATTAAATTTTTCAAAAATATATTGAGTAGCAAAATTTCCAAGTGGAACAATTATCTTAGGATGTATAATATCAATTTGTTTATCTAAATAAGAGGTACAAGCTTCAATTTCTTGAGAGTGAGGGTTTCTGTTTTTAGGAGGCCTACATTTTAAAATATTACCTATAAAAATATCATTTCTATTTAAATTAATTGATTCTAACAATTGATCTAAAACTTTTCCTGCACGGCCTACAAAAGGTTTACCTTGAATATCTTCATTTCTACCAGGTGCTTCACCAATAAAAAAAACTGCTGCATTACAGTTTCCTTTACCTGGAACTGTGTTTGTTCTTGTTTTATATAGATCACATTTTCTACAATTACTGATTATGTTATTTAGCTCTTTTAAATTCATTTGATGCCAGTAAATATTCATCAAGTTATTTATTCTTTGGAAATATTCATATATGGTAAAACATGCAATCAAATGAAAAAGATAATCTAGTACTAATTAGACTTTTTAAGGACGAAGATGTAAATGAAATGATTAAAAAAGCATGCAAGAAACACAATGTTAAAACAGCAATATTATTATCTGGTATAGGTCAAATTAAAGATGTAACTATAGGTTATTTTAAGAAAAAAGGAGATTATTCTCCTCAAGAATTTAAAAAACCACTAGAACTGTTGAATTTATCTGGTAATATAATAAAAAATGACGGTAGTTACATTCTTCACTTACATGTAATACTTGGTAATAAAGATAAAACGACAATTGGAGGGCATTTTATTAATGGAAAAATTTGCATTACTGGTGAAATTGTGTTATTAAAAACAGACATAAATGCCAAAAGGATAAATGACAAAGAAACAGGACTTAAAAGTTTAAGTATTTAGTAAAAGTTTTTTAGCAAAAAAAATATTACTTAAAATGTCTAAAATATTTGAGGAAAATCAATATGAGAGAATTTAATGAATTAAGTGAAAGGATAAAGACATTGAAAAATGCAAGAAAAATACTAAATTCTGAATATGAAGATACAGATTTTCATAAAAAAAAGGTAGCAAATCCTAGGACCAGTGTTCCACCTGCACCTGAAGATGAAGAAGCAATAAGACTTCTTACAACAATCCAAAAAATCGATCATTACATAAAAAAATATCAAGACGAACAATTAACATTTCTTAAAAAAACTGAAGAATAAACTTTTTTTTAAATTAAATTTCTTCTTATTCCAAAAAATGATTTTATTAAAACTATTATTGGAATTATTTCAAGTCTACCGATCCACATATTAAATATTAGCATGCTTTTTGAAACTGGAGACATAGAAATATTTGTAACACCAGTTGATAGACCTACATTACCCTGAGCAGAGCATACTTCAAAAATTGTATTACTAAGAGTACTATGTTCAATCATTGAAACTATGATAATACCAGCTGAAAGGAGGATTACCCACATAAATGAAATAATTGCGGCCTCATTTATTAGATCCATTGCATCATCTTTAGATAAAGACTTGTCACCTAGTTTATGGACAAATTCACGA
>CAZKQS010000108.1:0-4721 GCA_964554985.1 uncultured Thermoplasmatales archaeon
GTATAAATAAACTTGACTTTTACATTATGTTCTTCTAAATATTTTTTTGTTAGATTCATCTCATGATTTGTACTATCATAGAATGGATTATAGTTCAGAATAACTCTTACATCAATACCCTTTTTTGCTTTTTTACATAACATATCTAAAAAAGGATTTAACTTGTTATCCCAATATTTATAGATATAGAGTTGCTCGATATAGATAGATTTTTCAGCTGAATCCAGCAAATCAAAGATTTCATTGTAGCTAGAATCTGGGCTAAAAACAGGTTTAACAGAGAAATCATCATAAAAAATCTCTGAACAAAACTGTTTTTCATACTTTCCCTTATAATAGTAATCATCAAAATAATAATTATTTGGAATATACCACTCCTTTTCATCAAAAGTAGATATTTCGCTAAAAGATATATCCCAGTCATCAAGAAAAACATCTAAATAATAATCTGCAACAGAACTGTTTTTTACAACAATACCCCATTCGCGGTTACCGTAACTTGGATCAACAGGTACACCAGTTACAGCCCAATTACAGCTTTCAACAATTGTAGTAAAATTATCTATTACAAGAAACTTAGCATGATTAAATCTGTAGCGAGAAAAAACCTTGTTTTTATTATCTGAAGATTTAACTCTAATTTTTCCACCATATGTATGGATTCTATTTAATAGATATTTTTCAGTGTCACAAACTCCTCCAACGGGACTTCCCTCTATTAAGATATTAACTGATATATTTCTAAGTAGGCACTTTATTAGTTCATCACAGAGATAAGGATTAGTAAATTCATACATATTTAGATAGATTGATTTACTTGCGTTGTTTAGAAATTTTTTAATTGTATTAAAGCTTGAATCAGGAGATACAAAAGTTTGAATGTATCCTTTGAAATGAAAAGATTTTGATTTTAGATCAGTTTGACCTATCTTAAATATTCTAGAATTGATCCAGTCAGAGCTTTTGTTTGTATCAGTAAAAATATTATTTTTGATATTTCTTTTTAAAATAATTCCTGCGCCAGAACACTTCAAAGTTGCACCATTCCAACTAGTGCACTCTTTTGAAATATTACCATAAAGGATGCTGTCGATTGTATGGTTAAATGGATTTTTTAAAGAAATCATTCCTTTTTCATTTGAAAAATACATTTTTTCATAATTTTTCATATCCGTTACATTATCATCTGAGTTGTAAAAGTACTCAAAATCTGCAATTTCACCTGTTTCATATCTGTAGTCATTTGATTTTTGAGTAATACAAATCGTGCTATATGGTTTAATTACTGTATTATTAGGAAAAATAATCTTTCTTTGATCCTGGCAATTTTTATATGGATTATTTGAAATATACCATTCTGAGATATCAATACTTTTGTTGTTTGGATTATATATTTTTATAAACTCATTATTTAAACCTGGATGTGTGTGATAATAAAACTCAGAGAAAACTAAATTTTTTTCAAGATTATTTGGTCCTGTATCAATAATTAAAATTTCAAAAGATAATATATTGTTTGTCTCAAGTATTTCATCGATTTTATCTTTTTCATCAGCACAAACAATGATATTATGAGTGCCAGGTTCAAATGATATCGTATCGATATATGCGGAAGGATATTTCTGGTAATTTGAAATTGATTCGTAGAATTTTTTTCCAAATAGTTTTTCAGGTTTAATTTCATCTTTATAAAACGAAACAAGAACATTAGTTGCATTTTTAAGTCCAAGGTTTTTTAAAAAAGCTTTGATTCTAATGTTTTCTCCTTGGTAAATTGTATTTGTCTCAATTTTTTCTTGGTTATAAGTTTTAATTTTTTTAACCCATAAGTCTGGGTTATTTATTTTAAAATATAAATCGATTTCATCTGATTCATTTATGATTTTACTTGATTCAGCTGCTATTGATATTTTTCCTTCATAACAAACGCTGAAAGGCATAACTTTTATGAAAATTTCTTTTGCCTCATTTGGTTCTAAAACTATTTTCTTATTAGGAATTTTAACTTTAAAAAAACCATCATTTTCTTTTACATTGATGTTAATAGTATCATTAAAATCTCCAAGATTTTTTATTTCTAAACAAATCTTTAATTCTTCATCTTTTGAAATTAAAAACTCTTTTTTAGAGATATTTATCTTTGTTTTTCCTCTTTCTAGCAGTATATTCTTCTTACCCGGTGTTGGTATACCTTCATAGTAATCAATTTTTGAATTATTTGTTTTTTTGGGTTTAATCTTTGAAATCGTAAAGTTTTCTAAAGTTTTACATATTGGTTTGCCAGCTATATTTGAATAATTAGTAATCCATTCGACATAATCAACTGTTTTTCCAGTATCATTTTTTAATATTAGATAATCACCAGAATTTCCAAGACCGTTACCTATACTTTTATCATCAACATATAGACAGATTGTTTGATTTGATATGTTGTAGTAATCATATATCTCTGTACCATGATCTGTTACAATAGCATATTTTTTTGGAGGTATAATATTTGATTTATTGCCGTAATCATAATTTATTTCTAAAGAATCTTCATATCTGTTATCACTTATTTTCCAGCCTGATATGTTTATTGAATGATTTGCCGAATTGTATAATTCAATCCATTCGTAATAGTACTCGTTTTCTGCTGGATTGTACATAACTTCATTTATTACTAGATCTGCTTTTAATGATATTGAAAAAATTATTAGTAAGGCTAAAAATAGTAAAATAAAGAGGGCGGGGAGGGATTTGAACCCCCGTATGAGGATCTGCAGTCCCCCACATAGCCGCTTTGTTACCCGCCCATGGTGGGAAGGTCTAGTATAAAGTAATGGTTTTTGAAATTTACTATTAAGAAACATTAACTATTTTTAGTTAATATAAAGGTTAAAATAGTTTTGTGATAAATTGGAGCAAAAATATTTGAAAATGTTATTTAAAAAAATCTTAAAACCTTTATTTCCTCAATAGCTTGATTTCCCGCTATATCATAAGCAATTATTTTGATATTGTGCCTGTGTTTTATATTATAATAAAATTCTTTTGTCCATTTAAATGAATATCGAGCATATGATGATTTGTTCTCTTTTAGTTGATCATCAATATATATCTCCATATAGTTTATTCCAGATTTTGTGTCTTCAGTTTTTATATTAATAGATAAATCTCCAAAAATTATAGGTTTTCTAGTTTTTATAAACTCAATTCTTTTATCTTTTATGTAAATTGAATTTTCTGGTTTTGTTATTGTAATTACTGGAGCATCATTGTCATATTCTCCGTAAGGATAGCGATCTAGATTTTTGCCATTTGATATTTTATATGGTTTGTCACCTATTCCATCGTTGTTTTTATCTTGTCCTATATAATCATCCCAAAAGTTTCCGCCTGAAGGATAGCCATTATCCCAGATATTTGAACAAGAATCTTTTGCATTTGATAAATAGTTGTTAAAATCATTATGATATATTTTGTTGTTGTTTGAATTGTTATGTATAAAAATTCCGCATTCATTGTTTTTTATTGAATTATTATATATCTGATTATTATTTGATTTCCGTAATTCCAATCCATATATACTATCAGAAATAGTATTATTATATATACAATTTTGATCTGAAGACAAAAGATAAAAACCAGAATTACATGAATTTTTATAGATTTTATTATTAGTTGAAAAATATAGTGCTATTTGAGATTCTATTTCATTATTAAATATTTCACAATTCTTTGACTGAATAGATATGTCATTAAAATTTTCATAAAAACTGTTGTTGAATATTTTAGCGTTATCTGCATCATAATAAGTTACAATTCCATATCCTGAACTCATGATTTGAAAGCCACTAACTGAAACATTATTTCCTACAATATTAATTAAGGCAACAAAATAATATCTAGGTATATTTTCATTCTTAATTTTTGTATAATGCTTATCTTGTCCCTTAAGTTTTACCGATCTACATATTTTAATATTTTCATTATATGTGCCTGAATAAACATAAACCTCGTCATTTTTACCTGCGTTATCTAAGGCCTCCTGGATAGTGCTATAGTCTCCTCCTGTATCTTTTTTAACAGTAAAATTATTATTTATGTTGTTTACTACAATTAATTCTTTATCGAGGTAATAATTATCATCACAAGATACATTTAATCTTAGGCTATAAATTCCATCGTTTAAAATTGATGTATCAAAAAAATCTAAGATATCATTTGATACTTTTTTATTAGAAAAATAAAATTCTATCCAAGTATCTGGATTCTTTCCCTCTCCATATTCTAATTTATATTCATTAAAATTTTTACCTGATGCAGAACCATAAATCGATATTGTACCATTTACATCCCCATGGTTTAAAAATGGTTTAATAACACTTTCAACAGGGTCTGTTAACAAAGCTTTATACGCATTTATTCGGCCTGTTCCAATATATTTACTAGAGGAAATTTTATCAGCAGAATTACAGATTATTGTTTTTATCATATCTTGATTTAGGCTATTATTTTTTGATAAAAGCAATGCTGCTAGACCTGCGACTTGAGGGCAGGAAAAACTTGTGCCATTAACTTTCGTGTAATATTTATTTATAGGATACCCGCGATCAGTATTGTTTGCTCTTAAAGAAATAATATTTACACCAGGTGCAGCAACATCGATCCAAGAGCCATAATTAGAAAAATCAGCCTTTTCATCAAGCCCGTCTAGTTGCCGCGGATAGGAAAGTAAC
>CAZKQS010000109.1:0-4717 GCA_964554985.1 uncultured Thermoplasmatales archaeon
ATGGACCCTGCTTTAAAAAAGAAAGAAGAAGTTGAAAATAAAAAAAACCAAGAAATCAATCCTAATATAAAAATAGATAAAGAAAAAACAGAGAAGATGGAGTTTGACAAAAAAATCGAAAAACCGATTGAAAAACAAGAGGAAAAAAAAGAAAATAAAATTGAAACTAGAGATGTTGAAAAAAACTTTGAAGAAAAAACAAAAGACACATCTATTTTTAAGGATAAACTAAAAGAAAAGAAAGAAGAAGTTAAAACTGAAATAAAAGAACCAGATCAAACTCTTGAAAAAGCACTAGATAATGCAATAAAAAAGAGAACAAATGAACCTAGAACTAAAAAAGAGGACATAAACAAAAAAGATCAATTATGGCAAGAAGATGAAAAGTCAAAAATGGTAAAAGAAAATCAAGAGGCAGAAGAAAAAGATGACAAAGAATTCCAGGTAAAATGCCCTCAGTGTAAAAACGTATTTAGTATAAAAAAAGTAAAAGGTGTAAATAAAATCAAATGTCCAAAATGTGGAAAAGAAGGAATTATTAATCTATAGATCTTTTATTTATCTGCAACAATTCTTATAACATCTCCATCTTTTAACTCATGGTCTGAACCAATTGTCCTCTGTGTTTTTACATCTATTGCTCTTATAAAATTTTCACCTATATCAGTATGAACCTTGTATGCCAGATCCTCTGCTGTACTGCCTCTTTTCATAAAGTATGCATCAGGGAGGACTCTGTCTTTTTTATCTGTTAGATGTGTTTCATCTTCTACAGGATATACAACTATTAAATCAAGCATTTCAACAGCTTTTTCTATACTTTTTTGAATACCTGTAGAGCCATATTTTTTAAGTACATTTTCTCTAATAAAACCAAGCGCCTTTTTTTGTTTTTCACTAAGATTTTTAGAATCAATTATTTCAAAATCGTTATCACCAGGTTTATAACTTATTAATTTTTTATTTGAAGCATTTGAAAGAGCAAGTTCTGATTCTGCACTAGTAAAAACAACAGGGTAATCCCTTGATCTTATCTCTTTGATCTTGGAATCTATATTTTTTACTGAATTATCAATCTTGTTTAGTGCAATAAGCATGGGTTTACTTAATTTCCTAAGTTCATCTGAAAAATTTATAAGATCATCATCTTTCCAAGTTGAAGGTTTTTCAATACTAAGTTTTAGTAATCTTACGACTTTGTGAATATGATCTTCAGTAATTCCCAAACCTGTAAGCTGCTCAGCTAGCATTTTATCTATTGTTTTATTTTCTAGTTCACATTTTCTAGATAGATTATGCCAGTTTTTCTGAATTATCCCATGCAACCAGTATGTAATCTCTTTTTCCAAAAATAGTACATCATCGATTATATCATAATCCTTGTTTTTTACTGGATTTCCTTCTTTATCAGTTGACCCCGATGCGTCTACAATATGGATTAATGCATCTGCTCTTCGAAGGTCATCTAAGAACTTGTTTCCTAGGCCTTTACCTTTGAATGCATCTGGTACTAGACCTGCTACATCTATTGCCTCAATTGGAACAAAACGAGTTCCATCGATACATTCTGAATTATGTGGATTACATGTTACTTTAAAATGTTTACATGGACAAGGCTTGCCGACATACATAACACCCCTATTTGCATCAATTGTAGTGAAAGGATAGTTTGCAATTTCAGCGTGAGCGTTTGTTGCTGCATTAAAAAAGGTTGATTTACCAACATTTGGTTTTCCAACGATTCCTATCTGCATTCCCATATTTTTTTACTCCAACATATCTTCAACTTCATCTACAACATCTGCATTATTTTCAAAACGTTTTACTTTTTCATCAGATCTTGCTTTTTTATTGTTTGTAAAAGAAACCCCTTTTTTAGCAATTAGATCTCCGTTGACATTTGCTTTTTTTGATAGATATATCTTATCTGCTTTTATTTGTCCCAGGATTTCAGATTTATCTTCTATTTTTACATCTTTTTCTGATTCAATATTTCCTTCTACTTTTGTTTTTTCACCGCAAAAAAAGTCACCTGTGGTTCTTATTGTCCCAGTAATTATGGATTCCTTATCGATAAATGCATTTCCTTTAATGTCATAGTTGCCGATTATCTTTGATTTTTTACCTACTCTTACATTGTAGTCAACCTTTGATTTTTGCACACCTATTATCGAGTTATTTGGAATAAATAGGAATGTTTCAGATATCGGAATGGTATCTCCATCGTTTTCTTCAATTTCTTCAAGCAAGCGCTCGATTTCTTCACTATGACCCATCTTTAAAAGCTGCATAAGATATATAAATATATATATTGCCATTGGTATTGGGCTTCTAATATTAATCCAGCCTTTTGCTTCAAAACCATCATCTATTTCAACACTGTCCCCAACATCTAAATCTCCATCCAAAGAAAGCTTGCCCTTTACCTTTACCTTTTCACCAAAATAGACATTACCTCCGGTTTCAATGTTTCCACCAATACTTGAAAAAATATCAACACGAATATCATTTGTTGATTCCAAATCACCATCGATTATTACGTGCTCACCTACAAAAATTCTGCCATCAGTTTTAATTCCAAAACGGATTAAACATCTATCACCAACTACAACATCACCATTAGTAACAATCATTTTTTCTTCAAATTTTGTACCTTCTGGTATAACTAACGTTTTCCTATCAAAAACCATAATCCAACCTGTTTTTTTATTTCTATACTAGTGTGAAAAAACCTCTTTTTCATAGCTAATAAACATATCACCTGTTTTGATTTTGTAATTTTTCATAATATTTTCACACTTTGCTATAACACAAAACCATTAAGCATTATTTAATTTTTTTAGTTATTACCATTTTTTTTGTACAAAACCCAACTTAAAATAAAAAAATCTGCTATTTTAAACAAAAAAATCGATAAGATAAAAAACAACTATTTCTTCATAACAATTTAGTTATGTTATACATTTACATCGATGAAAGCTGAGACTTAGGATTCAAACTTAGAAATACAAAACCACCTTCCCATTATTTTACATTATCTGCAATTGTATTAAAAACATATAAAGAAAACAAAAGAATAACAAGAATACCAAAAAAGATTAGGCAAAGAAAACTTAAGAAAAAACATAAAAACAAGCCAGAGTTGAAATTCTCAAATTCAAACAAAACAATTAGAAAAGCAATTTTAAAAAAGATAATTAATACAGATATAGAAATTCACTCTCTAACTATGTACAAAAGAAAAGTAAATAAAGAACTACAAGAGAAACCTGATGTTTTGAATAATTATCTATTAAAAGAACTTTTAGAAAAATGTTTATCCGGAGTCAAAACAAAAAAAATTAATATTTATATTGATAGATGTATGGCCCAAGAAAAACAAGAAGAACTAAGAAACTATATAAATTATACTTGTTCAAAAATGTTTTACATTTCACCCCAGATACATATTTATCATGTTGATTCAAGAAATAAACAAGCCATCCAAGTAGCTGATTTTGTAGCTGGAGCAATACAATATAGATATTCACATGGATTAGAAAAAGATAACTTCGAATATTTCAACATAATAAAAGAAAAACTAAAACATAAAGAATATTTCATGTAAAAAAATAATGCACGATTCCTGCTTACTCGTCCTAAACTCGCTATGGAGTCGTCATTCTTTCAGCAGGTCTTACTCGTACCAGTTCTAAGTTATGTCACTTGTTATTTATATATTTTACTCAAAAACCATTGTCTAATAGGATTAAAATAACTTGATATATAAACCAGCGGATAAACAGAATTTTTAAAAATATAAAAAAGTAAATAGATTACTCAATAAGCCACTTTTCATCAATACGAGAATAATCAGATATCTCATCTTCACTGAACCATAAATTTATTTCAAACTTAGCAGTATCTTCACCATCAGACCCATGAACAATATTTCTACCAATAAACTGACCAAAGTCGCCTCTAATAGTTCCCATCGATGCGTCCTGAGGATTCGTTTTACCCATCATATTTCTTACCATACTAATTGCATTATTTCCCTCAAGAACCATAGCTACAACCGGAGAACTACAGATATATTGTACAGTTGGTTCAAAAAAAGGTTTTCCTTTATGTATGCCATAGTGTTTCTCAGCAAGATCTCTACTAACTGAAACCATTTTCATAGCAACAAGTTTAATTCCCTTTTTTTCAAAACGATTAATGATTTCACCGATAAGACCACGCTGAACAGCATCAGGCTTGATCATAACAAATGTTCTTTGTTTTTCCATATAAATACACCTAATTAATTAGATATCAGCATATAAAGTTTATATAAAGAATTAACGAAAAAACAAACTAAGTAAGAGAGCTAGCAACGATATATAGAATATAGGTTGCAGTATTAATTATAACATGGGCAATAATTGCTGAATAAAGATTATCTGTTTTAATTACGATATATGCAAAAATAAGGCCAATAATTATAGGGAAAATCACTGGATACAAAAGCCCATAGCTCATATGAGCAACGCCAAATAATATAGCAGTTGACACAATTGCAATATTTTTCCCTGCAAAACCTTCAATTTTTTCAAGCAAAAATCCTCTAAAAAATACTTCCTCAGCAATAGGCTGAAGAGAAATCAAGAAAAAAAGCATTACTGGCGAATAAAGGCCACTTAGAATATCAATATTGCTCTGTTCTTCTAAGTTTACACCCAAATAAATCAAGATA
>CAZKQS010000110.1:0-4691 GCA_964554985.1 uncultured Thermoplasmatales archaeon
TCGAATGATTAAGCTATTTGAGGAGAATATGAAGCGTAAAAGGTCATTTGTATTGGATGAAAAAGACGATAAAGCGGTACAATTATTCGCGGATCTTGGGATGCCAAAGAATCTAGCAAAGACATTAATGTTTATTTCTCAAGTAGAGGAATGCAGATCAGCAGAGGTTGAGCAAGGAGCAGATCTTCGCCAACCTGAGGTCAGTGTAGCAATGCAAGAAATGAGAAGACGAGGGTGGGCAAAGAAAAGAGACCTCAAAAAGAAAGGTAAGGGCCGTCCTGTCCATATTTACAAATTAACAAAACCATTGCCTAAGATCTTACAAAACTTTGAAAGTGAAAAGATGAAACAAGTTGAAACTATAAGAAAAGATCTTAACCAGTTGCACACTTTAATAAAGGAATATAAGTAATTTATTCTTTTGAATCCAGTTAATAATATAAAATTTCCTTTTTATTTTACTTACTTTGCAGTCTCTTGGATGGCTAATGATGTATATCAATGAAAGAATAAAAAATATTTTTAGTCAAGAGGAAAATAATGCTGAAATAATCTTGATTAAAAATGGATCAGAGCCATTTATTGATACCAATTTTTTTTATGTAACTGGTATTAATAAAGGATTATTTGAAGGGTGTGCTGCTTTACTTTATCCAGATGGAAAATTAGATTTGATTGTATCAGAGTTAGAAGCAGGACTAGCAGAAAAAACTGGTTGTAACCTAATTATATATAAAAATAGAAGAGAATTCTTAGAAATACTTAGAAAATCTTTTAAAAAAACTAAACGGATTGGTTTGAACTTTGATGGGATTTCATTAAAGACATATGATTTTTTAAGGAATCATTTTTTTAGAAAAGAATTTATAGATATATCTGAGCAATTAACAAAATCTAGGATGGTAAAAGAAAAAGAGGAAATCGAGTTAATTAAAAAAGCATGTAATATATCTGATAAAGTAGCTGAAAAAATACCTAATGTATGTAAGAAAGGTATGAAAGAATATGAACTTGCTGCTGAAATTGATTATTTACTTGAAAAAAATGGTGCAGAAAGTCCAGCTTTTCTAACGATATCATCTTTTGGAAAAAATTCAGCTCTTCCACATTACAGCCATGGTAATTACAAACTAAAAAATGGAGATATAATACTCTGTGATTTTGGAGCCTCTTTTAAAAAATATAATTCAGATATTACAAGAGTATTTGTATTAGGTAATGCAAAAAAAAGACAGAAAAAAATGTATGAAACAGTTAAATTAGCACAAAAAATTGGTATAGATAGTATATCTGAAGGAATAAAGGGAAGAGAGGTACATAAAAAAGTAAGTACATTCATTGATCAAACAGAGTTCAAAGGACTGTTCATCCATTCAACAGGCCACTCTTTAGGCCTTGATGTACACGACGGCGGAGTTGGTTTTAATAAAGAATGTGAAATAGATCTAAAAGAAAACATGGTTTTAACAGTTGAACCTGGTGTATATGACAGATCTATTGGCGGTATCAGAATAGAAGATGATATTATTATTAAGAACAATAAAGCAAGAGTTATTTCAAAAGCAAATAAGGAATTTATCGAGTTATAATTTTATTTTTCCATTACCTTTTTATTAGGATTTTTGTTAAGGGTTCTTTGTGAGTTTCATGAGTTGGATTGAAGAAGCTGAATATATTAGAAAACAAGCCAGGGAAAACAACGAATTTTTTGGAAATTCTATACCTATGATTGCTAGTGAAAATGTTTTATCTCCTTTATGTAGGGAGATGCTAATGTCTGATTTTCATGGTAGATACGCGGAAGGTACACCTGGAAATAGGTATTATCAGGGATGTAAGTTTTTTGATAATGTTGAAACAAAGGCAATAAAACTAGCTAAAAAACTTTTTAATTGTAACTATGCAGATGTTCGTCCAACAGCTGGAACAACTGCTAATATCGGTGTTTTAAAAGCACTTATTAAACCTGGTGAAAAAGCAGTTGTTTTAGATCTAGCTAATGGAGCACATATTAGTTTTGGTAAATGGGGTGGGGCAGGAGTCAGAGGTATTGAACTTATTTCTTATCCATTTAACGACGAAGAAATGAATATCGATGTAGATGGTGCGGTAAAACTCATTAAAAAAGTTAAACCAACTCTTTGTTTGAACGGTAGATCTGTCTTTCTGTTTCCAAGTCCAATAAAAGAAATAGCAGAAGCAGCTCACGAAGTAGGTTCTCATCTAATTTATGATGCAGCACATGTACTTGGATTGATAGCAGGTGGTGAATTTCAGGATCCACTGCATGAAGGTGCTGATGTGATGAATGGCTCAACTCATAAAACCCTACCAGGTCCACAAGGAGGAATGGTTTTATCTGATCATAAGGGTGAGACTGATGAAGATAAGAAATTTTTGATGAGACTTGGTTTCGGAATCTTTCCTGGTGTTACATCTTCGTATCATCTTCATCATGTTGCAGCAAAAGCAATAGCATTTGCTGAACACTTGGAATTTGGAGAAAAATATGCAAAACAAACAATTAAAAACGCTAAAGCTTTAGCACAAGCCTTACATGAAAGAGGATTTAAGGTGTTTGGTGAAAAACTAGGTTTTACTGAGTCGCATCAAATCCTGCTATCTATAGGTCCAGGTAAAGGTAAAGAAGCTTCAAAAATCTTGGAGGATGCAGGAATTATTACAAATATGAATACTATACCTGGTGATAAAGATCCATTAAATCCATCTGGTCTTAGACTCGGCACTCCAGAACTAACCCGGATTGGTATGAAAGAACACGAAATGGATGAAATTGCAGAGTTTTACAAAAGAGCAATAATTGATAAAGAAGATCCTAAGAAAATTAATGATGATGTAAAAGAATTTAGAAAAAATTTCCAAGTTCTTCATTATTGTTTTAAGAATAACTTTAGAGGATATGATTATTTCAAGATAGATTAAAGATGTTAATTGCAATAACTGGTACACCTGGCACAGGTAAAACTTCTGCATCAAAAATACTAGAAAAAAAGGATTATAAAGTAATAGATTTAAATAAACTAGCTTTAGAAAATCAATTTATTAATGGTAAGGACAAAAAACGGAATTCCAATATCGTTGATATTGATAAATTAAATAATTATTTTGATGAATTTAAATCAGAAGCTGTAGTTTTTATTGATAGTCATCTTTCTCATTTTATATCTAAGGCAGATAAAGTAATAATTCTTCGCTGTATACCAAAAAAATTAAAGAAAAATTTAGAAAAAAAGAATTGGAAAGATGAAAAGATTAAGGAAAACATAGAAGCAGAAATACTTGATGTAATCTTATCTGAGGCAACAGAAATACATGATTCTAGTAATATATATGAAATTGATACCTCAGAAAAAAAGGTATCTGAAGTAGCAGATATAATTATTGAATTAACAGAAAAAGATTTTAAAAATATAAAAAATTATAATATAGGTAAAATAGATTGGTCTGAGGAGATATTAAAGGATTTTTAAATTCTTAGGTGGATAAAATGGTTTTAGATAATCAACGAGGAAATGTTGATCCTATTCTTACAAAGTTTGCAAAATTATTTTTAAATGTTAGTCCTGATGTTTTAACATGGTTATCTTTACTTTTTGCATTTTTAGCAGGTTTATTTATCTTTTATTCAAAGCCTGATTTGGAACTTTTTAATTATTTTTTGTTATTTGCATCTATTTTTGTATTTTTAAATGGTTTTTTTGATGCACTTGATGGAAAAGTAGCTAAGTTAACAAATAAAACTTCAAAAAGAGGAGATTTTTTAGATCACGCCCTTGATAGATATGCAGATGTTTTGATAGTTGGTGCTCTTGCACTCAGTGCTTGGTGTAGATATCCAAGTATTGGCCTTCTTGCTATAATAGGTATGCTTTTAACTAGTTACATGGGCACACAGGCCCAAGCTATTGGTTACAAGCGTAACTATTCAGGTTTGTTAGGCAGAGCAGATAGACTTGCTCTTTTAATATTTGGTCCAATAATCCAGCATATGCTATTATTCTATGGAATTAACACAATTTATATGTTTAATCTACTTGAATGGATTTTAATTTATTTTGCTGTTGTAGGAAATATTACTGCGTTACAAAGATTTTTTACTACACTCAAGTGGTTTAAAAATAAAAATTAATTTTTCTTCCCTAAAAAATCTATAATCCTATCATTTTTGATGTTTCTAGTTATTCAAGTACATATACACCTACAAAAAAACATTTTATAACCATGATGCAATCATTTTTAGGAGTTGGAGGGATGCATATAGAAATTTCAGAAGAGTTGGAAAGCAAGTTAAATACGATTTTTGCTGTAGTATTAGCTATTTTTATTATTGTTTTTTGGTTTTTTGTAATGCCGATTTCTTAGTTCTTATTAAATATCCTTAGGTTTAATAAGGTGTTGTTACATCTTTTAACTAAATGAAAAATAAAGGAAAAGCTGTTGTAATTTCAATTGATCCTAATACTAATGAAATCAAGGAGTTATCAAAATCGTTAGGTTATGATGTAGTTAAAACTTTTATCCAAAGTAGAGATAACCCTGATGTTAATCTTTTTTTAGGAACAGGAAAAATTGATGAGATAGATGATTTTATTGATAGTTATTCTGAAAAAATTTCTCTAGTTTTAGTTAATGGAGAGTTAAGACCCTCTCAGTGGTTTAATCTTGAAAAA
>CAZKQS010000111.1:0-4682 GCA_964554985.1 uncultured Thermoplasmatales archaeon
CAATAATTTCCTTTAATGTAGACCATATTTTTTCCAAAAAATCAATATCATTTGTATATTTTAAATATTGAAAAACTCTATCAATATACCA
This sequence comes from uncultured Thermoplasmatales archaeon, assembly GCA_964554985.1. Lineage (GTDB taxonomy): Archaea > Thermoplasmatota > E2 > DHVEG-1 > DHVEG-1 > CAYZTD01. The sequence goes on from CAZKQS010000111.1 coordinate 92, forward strand.
AAGGGAGGCATCAACTGTGTTGTAGACTGCAACTGAGTCTCTTTCCATAAATGCATTTGGAATAAGGCCGTTTTTAGTATATTTTGAAAAACCTAAGAGTATTTTTTTTGCATCATTAAATCTTTTTGTAACAAGTGTAAGACCCGGAAGAGAAATAAGTGTATCCCTTCCCCAATCACCAAACCAGTGATAACCAGCAATTATAGATTTGCCATCTTTTTTATCTACAATAAAATTATCAGAAGAAAGCACCAATTTTTCAAATTTTTTTGGAAGGTTTGATTCTTTAATTAAATCCTTTTTTCTTTTTATTTCTTGATTTATAATTTCCTCGGGTTTTTGTATTGGTTTATCTTCGAGTGTTAAAACAATATTATATTCAGTTCTTCTATCAATTTTTTTAATTATTTTTCCTATGTGAACATTGTTATCTATCCATGAATCCCGCCTTTCATGATCCTTATTATAATATAGTTCTTGCCAGTAGAATCTATCTTCAAAATCAAAATTATCTGAAAAAATCTTTATTTTTTTATCTGTATTGTTTGGTTTGATTATTAACCTATTTTTGTCAAAATTTGTTTCAAAATTTAGATATCTTTCTCTATTTACATCATATATATGCCTTGAGTTTACTATTGGATTATGTATTATATCTACGGGTTTTTTTGGATCAATCTTATAGTTAATTATTGTTGTATTTTTTCCTTTCTGCATCAATATTTTTTTTGTAATTAAAAAATCTTTATTTTCATAAGTAAAAGTTGGAAAAATATCAAAAGAAAACATTGGTTTATAATCAGCTAAACCTATTTTTTTATTATCATATTCAATTTCATCAAAAAGATTAGTTACAAAAACATGTCTTTCCGTCGGTGGATTAAGACTTGCTACAAGTAGACCATGGTATTTTCTATTATTTGTTAGTTTATTTGTTAAAGATGCATATCCGCCTAGACCATTAGTAACAATCCATTCTCTCATATATATTCACTATATATTCCAATTGTTCTTTTAGCAACTAGATCCCATGTAAAATATTCATGTACTCTTTTTCTAGCTTTTTTTCCCATAATTTTTGCTTCTTTAATATCTCCAAGTACTTGTTTAATTCCCCAGGAGATATCTTGTGGATTATGTGGATTAATATGAAAACCGCATTGTTTTTCGCCTTCTGGAATGATTTGTTCTCTAAATCCATTTGTCCCACGTGCTCCAACAACAGTAGGTTTTGCCATACTCATCGATTCAGTACAAACTATTCCAAATGGTTCATAAATAGAGGGTAGGACAACACAATCTGCTGCTGCATAATGTTTTATTCTTTCTGGTTCACTGATAAACTCTGTTCTAAAAATTATTTTATCAGAAATTCCTAGTTCTTCGGCTCTTTTCTTTAGGTCATGCTCAAGGTCGCCTATTCCTAGTATTACTAGTTTTGAATCTGGAAAATTTGATATTACATCAGGCATTGCTTCAACGAGTTTATCTACTCCTTTAACTGTGACAAGTCTTCCAACAAAAAATATCATTTTTTCATGGTCTTCTATTCCATAACCTCGTCTTAGGCTTAATTTATCTTCATCTGAGATTTTATCAGGATTGTATTTATTTGGATCTACACCATTCCAGCATACTCTTATTTTATCAGGTGGAAAACCCAGTTTTTCTAGTTCATCTTTCATAGCATATGATACAGTTATCACACAATCAGCATTTTGTCCGCCTTCAAACTCTATGTCCTTTATTGCATGTGAACCTCTTCCAATTGATCTGCCAACTTCAGTTGAATGAACATGGAAAACAAGCGGTAGATTTGTTTCTTTTTTTACTATCATCCCGCCGATTATACCAAGCCAGTCGTGTGCATCAACTATGTCAAAACTTTTTTGTTCTTTTCTAATGTGAAGATTAACTAATTGTGAGGCTGACATTGTGTTATATGACAAAACATCTGAAAAAAACTTGAAGTGATCTCCCCATCCTTTTAGTTCATAAGAAGCTATCATTCTAAATGTTTCAGTTAGATCTAGTGTTTTAGGCCTGTACACATTCATTCCATTATATTTCTTAAAAGTATCTAATTTGTTACTTTCATTAAGTGAAAAAACAGATATTTCGTTCCCCATTTCTTTTTGTTTTTTTGTAATCTCTGTTGCAAATGTTCCCAGACCACCATATATAACAGGCGGATACTCCCAAGTAAAATGTACAATCTTCAAATTAGCCTCTCTCCTCACAATCTAAATACTTATTTTCCTTAAATAATATTTGAAAATATTATAAGACCTGTTTTTTTAGGTCCTGTAGTATATTCATATAGTTTATAAATCCATCATATGGCCCATCATATGGGCTAAAGTATGCATGTACATCTCCATCTGCCAGACCTTTAGTCGAGCAATAATAAAGATGATCAGATGTTTGAAGTCTCCTCCAAGTATTAATAAGTTCAGGGTTTCCTTTGTCCCTTATTTTTCTACCAATATTCTTTAGTTCGTTAAAACAAGATATCTGCATGTCATTTCCAAGCCATGTTGATACATCTCTATCTTCATCTGCCCATGATATTGCCCATGGAACATCTATTTCTCCAACTGTTTTGTATCTTTCAACTGCTTCAGAAACAGTTGCAAAATCCATATGAGAGTGATTGAAAACTTCGTTAGGCATTTGTCTTAGAAAATCAAATATTCCAGTTTCTGTCCATTGATGTTCGCCAAATGTTTCATAGTCCATAAAAAGGTTGATGAGCTCACCTGGTGCATTTGACATCCATTTTGCATATTTATCAGCTGTAAGAGGCCAGCCTTTCCACATCTTTGCTGAAAACCTAAAACCTACATCATCAGATAGATCATAGTTTCTTAGAAGAACTTTCAAATCAGAGTTTACTGGTTTATATAAATAGTTAGGACTTCTCCATCCAAGGATTTTTTCTGTTCCTTCAGTAATTATTCCCGTATATCCCATATCACTTACTTTTTTTGCAATCCTATTGTCATATATTGCTTCAGTATTTCTAAAAATACGCGGTTTATAATTAAAAATCTTTTTTATCATATTTCTATGCATTTTTACTTGATCAGTAAACTCATCAAGTTCATCATATAATGATGAAAGCGAATGATAGTATGTCTCTTCTATCATATCAACCGAGCCAGTTTTAAATAGCTCTTTGAAGCTGTCAATTACTTCGGGCATAAAATTCTGACAGTATTCAACAAAAGTTCCAGTGAGACTGAAAGATACTTTAAATTTTCCATCATGTTTTCTAATCAGTTCCAAAAGCAAGTTGTTTGTCGGTAGATAACATTTTTTTGCTACTTTTGAAAAAATCTCTTCGTTTAGCTTTCTATTAAAATATTCAGAGTGATTACCGTTATTACCGATGTTAAACACTGAAAAACGGTTTAACCTCATTGGCTGATGAACTTCAAAATACATACATACTGATGTCATTTGTACTATACCATCCTATATACATCAATTGTCCTTCCCGCAACTCTATCCCATGTAAAAAGATCTATTTCTTTTTTTCCTTCACTTGATAGAGTCTTATGAAGCGGTTTATAACGAAGAAGACTTACAATTTTATTTGCCATTTCATCAGTATCCCAGAAATCTACTTTTAAGCAGTTTTTAAATGCCTCAGAAAAACCAGCGGTTTTACTAGCGATAGTTGGAGTTCCCGCTGAAATTGCTTCAAGTGCTGTTATTCCAAATGGTTCAGACACTGAAGGCATTACATATACACTACTTGCACCATAAATATGTTTTACTTCATCATCGGTAAGTCTTCCAGTAAAAATTACTCTATCTGATATGTCCATCTCTATTGCTTGATCAATAAGTCTTGGAAGCATATCACCTGATCCTGCGACAACAAATTTTGTGTCTGGTTCAAAGTCTTTAACTTTTCTTGCCGCTTTTAAAAAGAATTCTGCTCCTTTTTGAATAGTTAATCTACCTAAGAAAAGTACAATTTCCTTTTTGTGACCTTCCGGAACTGGATATACTGCATTATGAACAACTGTTATTTTATCTGGGTTTATACCATACTTATCGACTACTACTCTTTTTGTAAAATTACTTACAGCAATTATTTTGTCTGCTTTCTGCATTCCTTCACGTTCGATATCAATAAACCATTGATTTGGGTTAAGCCATCCTGATCTATCATATTCAGTTGAGTGCATTGTAAGTACAAGTGGTGTTCCAGTTTTTTCCTTTAATTCTATTCCTGCTTTCATCGTAAGCCAGTCATGGCAGTGAATTGCATCGTAGTTTCCTTCTTTTTTAATTGTTTCTTCGACTTTTGATACAACTAAGCTATTATAGTAGTAAACTGCATCAAAAAAGTTACCCTCAATTTCTTTCCTATCAGGCCTGTCATATGGAAAAACAGTAGTTTTTCCGACTTCCATAATTCTAAGACTTTTTTTATCTGAAGATGCTGACTCTTTTGTCTTTGGCATATAGAAATCTATTTTCACATTTTTATCAGATAGGCTTCTTGTAAGCCCATAGCAATGGGTAGCAAGACCACCTGCTTTAAATGGTGGATATTCCCAACCTATCATTGCTATTT
>CAZKQS010000112.1:0-4643 GCA_964554985.1 uncultured Thermoplasmatales archaeon
AGAAATCAGAAAAAATCTAGGGATGTGAAATTTTTATGGATAAAAAAAATTCTGAGAAAAAAATCAAAGAGCTACGTGAAAAAATTGAGTATCATAACCATAAATATTATGTTGAAAACAATCCGGTTATCTCAGACTTTGAATATGATAAGTTGTTAAAAGAACTTGAAAAACTTGAATCAAAGTATCCTGACTTAATTATTCCTGAGTCACCTACTCAACGAGTTGGTGAAAAGCCTTTAGATGAGTTTGAAACTGTAGGGCATATTGTCCCAATGCTTTCACTAGCAAACACCTACACTTTTGATGAACTCCGTGAGTTTGATGAACGAGTTAAAAAAAATGTTGGAGATGTTGAATATGTCTGTGAACCTAAGTTTGACGGTGCAGGTGTTGCATTGGTCTATGAAAACGGAAGGTTTGTTAGAGGTGCTACACGTGGAGATGGTGTGAAAGGTGATGATATAACTCAGAATCTTAAAACAATTTATAGTATTCCTTTACATCTTAGAAATAATACTCTTAAAAAAATTGAAGTTAGAGGCGAGGTTATCATGCCTGTCTCTGGCTTTAAAAAATATAACAAAAATCAAGAAAAAAAGGGCGGAACTATTTTTGCAAACCCGCGTAATGCTGCGGCTGGTTCTTTAAGACAACTTGACCCAAAAATTGTATCAAATAGACCTCTTGATATATTTATTTATTATTTATCTTATTCAGATAAAAAATTTAAAACACATAAAAAAGCTATGAAGGCTTTGAAAAATGCTGGTTTTAAGATAAGTCCTAATCTTAAATGTGTAAAAAATATTGATGAAGCAATAGAGTACTGTAAAGAACTTGAAAGTAAAAGAGAAAGCTTTGACTATGAGATAGATGGAGTTGTTGTAAAGGTTAATTCTTTTGAAAAACAAGATGAACTAGGTTCAACATCAAAAAATCCTCGTTGGGCTATTTCATTTAAATTTGCAGCTAAACAAGCTACAACTAAACTAAATGATATAGATATACAGGTCGGTAGAACTGGTGCTGTAACACCAGTTGCAATACTTGAACCAGTCGAAGTAGGAGGCGTTACTGTTTCTCGAGCAACTCTTCATAATTTTGATGAACTAAAAAGAAAAGATGTTAGAATTGGTGATTTTGTTCTAGTTGAAAGAAGCGGAGATGTGATTCCTCAAGTTGTTAAAAGTATTGAAGAAAAACGCACAGGTAATGAAAAGAAAAAAGAAATCCCTGAAAAGTGCCCAGTATGTAACACAGAGTTAGTTAGAGCTGAAGGTGAAGTAGCAATAAGATGTCCTAACAAAATGTGCCCTGCACGGCTTAAATGGAGGATTATTTATTATGCATCTAGAAATGCTATGGATATTGATCATTTAGGTGAATCAACAATCGATAAGCTTTTAGATCAAGGTCTTATTGAAAATATAGCTGATCTGTATTCTCTTAAAAAAGATGATATCTTAAAACTAGAGGGTTTTAAAGATAAATCAGCTGGAAATTTGATAAAGTCTTTAGAAAAAAGCAAAAGCCAGGATCTATCAAGATTAATTTACGGTCTTGGAATTAGACACGTTGGTAAATATGCAAGCCAGCTTCTTTCATCAAAATATAGTTCACTTGATGAACTATCAAAAGCAACTGAGGAAGAACTAAAAGAAATCGATGGCCTTGGTGATAAATCCGCTGAATCGATTGCTACTTTCTTTGCAAATGAAGAAAATATAAAGCTTATCGAAAAACTTAAAAAATATGGTATTAAAACAGAAAAAAAAGAAAGTAGAGAAGAACAAACTCTCAGTGGAAAAACCTTTTTATTTACAGGCAGTCTAGAAAATTTTAGTAGAACCGATGCTTCAGACATGGTTAAAAAGAAAGGAGGTATTGTCAAGTCATCAGTTAGTAAAAACCTTGATTATCTAGTAGTTGGCAAAAACCCAGGTAGTAAACTTGATAAAGCAAAAAAACTTGATATAAATATTATTAGTGAAGAGGAATTTTTAGATATTATTAAAAAAGTATAAAATTTATTTTATCCAACCTGTTGATAATTGAACATTCATATCTGAAAGTTTAAGCTCTAACGATGGATAGCTTTCATCAGAAAATTGAATTTCTATTCCATCATTTATTTGTGATATAGTAAATGGTTCTTGATACAATAAGAACACTTCATTAAAATAATTAAACCATGCATCTAGGTGTGAGTTTATAATTGTTATATTTGAAACATCTTCTAAATTTAATGTTTTACTATTTGAAAATTCAACTTGAATCGGATGGGTACCAAAACCAGTAATAACATTTTTTCCACCTTTTGGTATGATTCTTGTTAATTCAAAAAGTAAATCTCCATTATTTTTTAGTAAAAAAGATGGTTTAATTCTAACTATCTCACCTTTATCCTGGGAAAGTATAACTGCTCCAGCCTCATATGAATAAACCTGATTTATAAATTGAGAATTTTCAGAGCTGTATTTAATTGAACCAATATTATAAATTATTGTTTTTGGTACTGACTTATTTGCATCATAATTAATTTCGATTTTGAATTCATCTGCGCTTACTTCCAAGTTTCCATGGGATTTTACTGAAGATAAAAAGGGCAACTCTTTAGTCCCAAGTGTTATAGGTAAAGATAATATTTTATTTTTTACTCCATTTATAGCTAAGTTGTCAATTGAAAATTTCAACTGTGAAAATTGCGTTGATACCTGATTTAAATGTTCTGATTCTTTTTCTTTCATCCATTGTGGAACATAGTACATCTGAATAAAAGCAATCGCAGATATTATTAAACCAACCATTAAAAGACCTACTAACACTCCTGCAACACCTTCATTCGAATGTATTATTTTTCTAAATTTTATATTCATTATAATATCTCCTCAAAAATTATGGATCATAAGTTATCTCTGAATGATTATTTTCAAGATTAGGATCGCCTACTGATGATTGACTAATATATGCCTCATATATTCTCTCACCAATGTCACCTTCTAAACTGGTTTCAATAGCCTCGTTTAACTTTGTAGTATTAACAGTATTTACATCATCTGTTATTTTTGTAATAAAACCATTATATGGATATCCTGCGGGGAAAACAATATTATCATTTAACCAATCATGATTTATACCATATTGTCCGTCCATTTCAAATACATTTATTGAATCACTTTCATAATCGAGTGTTAGTTCAACGACAAGCTCATTTCTCCTTATTTCAGTCATATCCTTTGCACAATCATTCTCAAAATCAGTCATTGGCGGTATTCCAGTAAATTTGAAAGATGCTTTTCCATCAGTTATTAAGTTAATTATTTGACGGCAATCTAAATCTTGATGATGTCCTGTATCTTCTATTTCATTTTTAGCAATATCAAAGCCTTTTGATATTGGTGTTAAAGTTGGATTAAAAGTTAACTTTTGAATATTCTCGATTTGATTTGCAATAGATTGATAATGAGTAACTCCCATCGGCAACTCATCTTCTACATTAACTGGACCAACTTCTGGAACATCCATATATTGCGGCCCACCCTCTTTGGGAATGGCTAGCTGTAAAACAGAAATTGTTACTGATCCATCATGTTTTATTGTCCCATCTCTCAATAAACCAGCAATTCCAGATAAAACATCTTCAAAAACTTGTTGAGAAATACTACTCGATCCATCTATTAAAAAAAACAAATCTGTATAAAGGCTTTCACCTCCCATAACCTCAATAGTTGTTTTTACTGTAAGACTAAAAGTATCGCCATATCCAATTGAATCAATATACCATTCTCCACTACCAACACCTCCAGATGGAGGAGTGTACTTTCCGTTAGTTTCGATATGTCCACTATATGTTAAACCTTCGGGTATCTCATCTTGGACTATTACGCCAAATGCTGTTTCTCCAATTCCACCTTTTCCATCTCCATCATGTGTTAAATTTGTTGTAAAAGAAATAATTGGAGGATATACATCAACATTAATATCTATAGTCGTTGTTAAATTCAAATCTACTAAACCAGGTTGTTCAGATTCTTTTAAAGTTCCCCACATTATCATAGAATTTGATTCTTCATCAATTATTGAAAGATTAATTGGATCATATCTTGCAAAATTTGTTACATCGCCCAATGGCAACTTGAACATTTCACCTATATTCCATTTCCCATCACTTTTGTAACTTGCAGGTAAATAATCATTTTCATCTTCTATTCCATTTCCTTCGTCATCATCAGCACTAAAAACAACATTACTTCCATCACTCAGTCTTAATTGAATCTTTGTATCTAAATCAAGTGACTCTCCACCAAGATGTTCAATTGTTAAATTATTGTTTTCTATTGATCCGACTAACTCAACATCTGGTGAAGAAGAACCAAGATCTACAGCAAAAAATGAAGCATATACTATTGAAAATAAAGTAACCGAAATCCCAAGTAAAAGAATTGTCCCTATCACTTCTGATACTGCTTGGTTACCAAATTTTTTTTTAGCCATATTAATATATTAAACTTATAAATATATAAATGTTTTCATAATATATATTAAATAATAGTAAAAAAAGATAACTTATAACAAAAAAATAAAGAATGTCTAGTCCTAAAACTATTTCCCACCTTTTTATTTAACGGTTTTTTTCTCAT
>CAZKQS010000113.1:0-4638 GCA_964554985.1 uncultured Thermoplasmatales archaeon
GTGCATCCCATCCCCTCCTAGTGAGGCCAGCCTCCCTTCCCTTTTGATTACATCTTTCTTTTAAAAAAAGATTTAAGTATAATTCTAAGATACATCAAATTGATTTTTATGGGGCAAAATTTTAAAGCTGCAACAGGAAAAAAACTTAGATGCAAAGGCTGGAGACAGGAAGCTATTCTTAGGATGCTTGAAAACAATCTAGAAAACGCTGAAATGCCTGAAGATTTAATTGTTTATGGTGGAACAGGCCGTGCTGCTAGAACATGGGAAGCACATGATGCGATTGTTGATATTTTAAAAAATTTAGAGTCAGATGAAACAATGATTGTTCAATCTGGTAAACCTGTTGCTGTTTTTAAAACATATGAAAATTCTCCAAGAGTTCTCATGGCCAATTCAAACATTGTTCCTCATTGGAGTCACTGGGAAAAATTCCATGAACTCGATAAATTAGGCCTTATAATGTATGGTCAAATGACTGCTGGTTCATGGTGTTATATTGGTACTCAAGGAATAATTCAGGGGACATATGAAACATTTGCATCTCTAGCTAAAAAACATTTCAATAGTGATCTTTCTGGTAAAATAGTTCTTACTGGTGGAGTCGGTGGTATGAGTGGTGCCCAACCATTATCTGTTAAAATGGCGGGTGGAGTATGTATTGCTGTAGAATGCGATGAAAAAAGGATTGACAGAAGGATAAAAGCAGGTTTCTGTGATAAAAAAATGTATGATATTGATAAAGCAGTAGAACTTGCACAGGAAAAAAAGAAGAAAAAAGAAGCATATTCAATTGCTCTTGTAGGAAATTGTGCGGATATCCTTCCAAAACTAGTTGAAGAAGGCTTTTCACCTGATGTAGTGACAGATCAAACAAGTGCCCATGATGAACTAAATGGGTATGTCCCAGCTGGATACTTTGGCAATAATTTAAAAGACGCATTTAAACTAAGAAAAAAAGATCCAAAAAAATATATGGATTTATCTTTCAAAAGTATGAAAGCTCATTGTAAGGCAATGCTTGATTTTCAGAAGAACGGTGCTGTTGTTTTTGATTATGGAAATAACCTTCGAGGTCAAGCAGAAAAGGCAGGTCTAAAGGATGCTTTTTCATATCCTGGTTTTGTCCCAGCTTACGTGCGGCCTATGCTTGCTGTTGGAAGAGGTCCATTTAGATGGTTAGCATTAACTGGAAACCCTGAAGACATTAAGAAAACTGATAAAGCAATTCTTGAGATGTTTAAAGATGATGAAGTTCTTTTTAATTGGATTAAACTAGCTGAAAAATATCTTCCCTGGGAAGGGTTACCCGCTAGGGTTTGCTGGCTTGGATATGGAGAACGTGAACGATTTGCACTTAAGATAAATGAAATGATAAGAAATGGTGAGATAGGTCCTGTTGCAATCACACGTGATCACCTTGATTCAGGTAGTGTAGCATCGCCTTATCGTGAAACTGAAGGAATGAAAGATGGAAGTGACACTGTTGCTGACTGGCCTTTATTAAATGCACTACTAAACTGTGCCGCAGGTGCAGATAACGTACAAATCCATAATGGTGGAGGTGTAGGAATTGGTCTATCAACTCACGCTGGAATGGTTGTAGTTTGTGATGGAACTATCGATACTGACGAGCGAATCAAACGCGTATTTAAAACAGATCCTGGTATGGGTGTAGTAAGACATGCTGATGCAGGGTACAAAGAGTCAATTGATCTAATAAAAAATTCAGATATCAATTCACCAATGATTAGTAACAAAACAAAAAAGTATTAATTGTAAAATATATAACTAATACTGATGTGAAATAATGATTAAAATTGCTTTTGTTATGTCTATAGTAATAATTGTCACTACTGCAAGTCTAACAGGTATTGGAAAAATAATAGATAATAAGCCTGTTGAAACTGTTGAATATGAAAATGGACTAGGTATTTTAGCTGAAGAAAATGATGACTCACAACCTATAATGTTATCTGGCGATAATCCTGATAGTTTCGATTGGAGAGATTATCAAAATAAGGACTGGACAACTTCAATTAAAGACCAACTATCATGTAATTCATGTTATGCTTTTGCTTCTATTGCTGCTTTAGAATCGATCTATAAGATTGAAAATAATCGCCCTTATGATAATATAGATTTTTCAGAACAAGCAATCGTCAGCTGCGGTCAAAAATGTACTGATATGCAAGGTTGTTCTGGTGGATATACTTCATCAACTCTCCAATTTTTAAAGGAATTTGGTGCTATTGAAGAAAATTACCTAGTATATGAGGGAAAAGATATGATGGATGGTTATGACGAAGTCATATGTCACGATAAAGAAAGTGGATGGAGTAATTCTTTAATAAAAATTTCAGATTATGGAAAACTTTCCTCAAATACAGAAACCATAAAAAATGCATTAATCAAATATGGTCCTTTGCCAACAAAAATTGATGTATATGAAGATTTTCATAATAGTGGAGATGTTAACCATTATCCAGATACTAATTACTGGCCTGATAATGTTTATTATCATCGTTTTGGATCTTATAAAGGTCTACATTCTGTAACTATAGTTGGTTACAAGGAGGATAAAAGTATCAGAAATGGAGGATATTTTATCTGTAAAAATAGTTGGGGTAAAGATTGGGGTCTAACTGAATATGGACAAAAAAACAATGGTAACAATGGAGGATGGTTTAGAATTAGCTATGGAACTTGTGATATCAAAGATGATACATATTATATCGAAGGTGTCTCTAAACCTTCAAGTGTTTCAGAAATAAGTGCGTATCCTGATCTAAGTTGGAATAATGTTAGGGTAAAATCAACACTTAAAGATACTTTCACAATTGAAAATACAGGAAGCAAATCTATAAACAGATGGTCAATAAAAAGATATTCGTCATGGGGTTCAGATTGGTCTTTTAATCCATCATCAGGGACAGATTTAAAACCAGGTGAAAAAGTTAATATTCAAGTAACTATCAAAGCTCCAAAAGAGAGAAACGAACAACATTCAGGTCAAATTAAGATAAATACAGATAACTGTATTGACTGCGATATAATAGATGCAGATTGTAAAACTAGTAAAAATAAAAATATAGGTTTTGAAAAATTTTTTTTCTTGAGATATTTCTTTAAGTTTTTTCCAATCTTAATTTAATGAACCAACCTCTTTTTCTACTTCATTAAGTATTTCACACGATTTAACTAGTTCCTTCATTTTTGTATGATCTGGATAAAGAGGTCTATCAACATCTAGAAAATCAACATGTTTTCTGATTACATCATGTGCTTTTTTTACTCCTTTACCTGAATTGTATTTTCTAAAATCTAAAGCTTGAGCTGCAGCCATAAACTCTATTCCAAGAATTCCATATGCATTATCAAGAATCTGGAAATTTTTAATAGCTGTGTTCATGCCCATACTAACAAAATCTTCCTGGTCTGCAGCAGCAGGAATCGACTGAATGCTAGCAGGTGTTGAAAGAATTCTTTGCTCTACAATTAAGCTATCAGCTGTATATTGACTGAGCATAAGACCTGAGAACATACCTGCGCCTTTTGTTAAAAATGCAGGAAGCCCTACACTTAAAGCAGGATTATTAAGCCTATTCATACGCCGCTCACTCATAACACAAACCATAGTAATCGAGTACCCGGCCATATCCATAGGAACACTTACAGGTGTACCTTGAAAATTAGCACCAGATAGTTGCAAATCTTCATCTGGGAAAAACACCGGATTGTCACATACTCCATTAAGTTCTGTTTCAACTTGTTCTCTAGCCCATCTAAGAGCATCATGTGCAGTACCTATTACTTGAGGTGTTGATCTCATAGAATATGCGTCTTGAACTTTACATTTGATCTTTCCTTCTTTTAAATCTCCACCTTCAACTAGTTTACAAATAGAATTTGCACTTCTAACTGCACCGCTAAAACCGCGGGCCTTATGTAATTTAGGAGTATATGGTCCCATATTTGCCTTTAGAGCTTCAAGGCTCATAGCCGCAGCAATTTCAGCTTGTTTTAAAAAATTATTAGCATCATAAAGAAAAATAGCACTCATCGCAGTTAATACGTTTGATCCATTAATTATTGCAAGGCCGTCTCGAGCATGAAGCCCAGGTATTTTAATACCTGCTTTATCCATAGCTTTTCTTCCTTTCATCAACTTTCCTTTGTAGTATGCTTTTCCCTCGCCTAGTAAAACTAAAGCAATCTGAGACATCGGTGCTAAATCTCCACATGCACCAACTGATCCCTTTTGACAAATATAAGGTGTTACACCTTTGTTAAGCATTTCAACAAGCGTTTTAGTAATCTCAGGTCTGCAAGCGCTTTGACCATGTGAATGAACATTGATTCTAGCGGTCATTGCACCTCTAACATATTCAACTGGTGCAGGATCACCAATTCCAGCTGAATGGTTATAAACTAAGTATTTCTGGAATTTTTCAATTTGTTCATCTGATAAAACAACCTCTGAAAATTCACCAATACCTGTGTTTACACCATACATTATCTCTTTTTTCTCAATCTTTTTTTCAAGAACCGTTCTACATTTCTCAATTCTTTCAATAGCATCTGGGTGAAGCTCTACTTTTTCATTGTATCTAGCAATTTTAACTAATTTTTCAACTG
>CAZKQS010000114.1:0-4632 GCA_964554985.1 uncultured Thermoplasmatales archaeon
ATACTTGCTTTACCAAAGGCAACTAAATAAATATCATCAAAATCTGAAATATCAACTTCATTTGAGTTTAATAAAATCTTATTTTCTAAAAACATTTTTCTAACTGAATTATATGGATCAACAGAACTAAGTGCATAAGAAAGGATTTTGAGAATATCTCTTCTAATATTTTGTAGTTTAGCATCCTCTCCATTTTCAACCAATTCATTATAGTTTTTAAATATCATATGCAAATCAAAAATTTTATTGATTAAATTTTAGTTGTTTCATAAGATTCTTCCTCATCTTTCTATTACCTGAAAATCCTTTCATAGTCCTTTTCATCATATTATAATATTTTAAAAGTTCCTTAACATTTTTATTTTCAACACCAGCTCCACGAGCTATTCTTTTTATCCTAGACGAACGAACTATATTTGGATTTTCCATTTCTTCATCTGTCATAGAATCCATAATAACTTTAAATTTACTCATCTTGTGTTCAGTATCCTGCATATGTTTATCTTTGATTTTTCCCTTACCTGGAAAACCACCGGGAAGCATTTCAGAAATCTTTGATAAAGAACCCATATTTTTCAGCATATCCATTTGATCGTACATATCGTGAAGAGTGAATTTACCTGACATTATTCTTTTAGCGGTTTTTTCAGCATCTTTTCCTTTAAGGCTTTCTTCAGCTTTTTCGATAAGTGATTTAATATCACCCATCCCAAGAAGTCTAGAAATAAAACCAGAAGGGTCAAACTTTTCAAAATCAGTAGCATGTTCACCTGTACCAATAAAAACAATTGGTGCATCAACTTCAGATGCAGCACTTAGTGCACCACCTCCTTTTGCAGTACCATCAAGTTTTGTTAGAACAATGCCTGTAATATCAACTGCTTCATTGAATGCTTTTGCCTGAGGGCCTGCCTGCTGACCTACTGCTGCATCCATGACAAGTAATTTTTCATCAGGTTTAGCTGCCTTGAAAATCTCTTTCATCTCATCGATTAAATCATCTTCAAGTTTATGTCTTCCAGATGTATCAACAATAATTACATCATTACTTTTCTTGAGTTCACGTAAACCTTGTTTTACAACTTTAACAGCATCCTTTCCTTCTTTTTCACCATAAAAAGGAATTTTTACTTGCTCGGCGATTTGTTTGAGCTGATCATACGCTGCAGGTCTGTGAATATCACCAGCAATAACAGCAGGTCTAAGACCTTTTTTCTTAAAGTAAGTTGCAAGCTTTCCGCATGTAGTTGTATTATGAACGATTATTCCATCTGCAATAAAACTATGATTATCTTCAACTGTAAAATCATAAACGTATTTTGGAGATTCAATGGTTTCAATATCTCGAACCTTTATCCAGCATACATCAGAAAAAGCTAATTTATGTAAAAAATCTAATGTATTTTCGCTAAATTCTTCATAATATTTTGTAGATTTATGAAGGTATGTTTCTCCAATTGTTGTTATCTGAATTACATTTTCTTGTTTTTCAATAAATTCATTTTGAGTAAAATATGAGCCAAGAGCGTTTACAAGACCATTTTTGTATTTATTATAAGGATTTTTCTCCTCTTTAATCATTTGAAGGAAATTAATGCCATTTCCTCTTGGGTATTTATAATAAAATCTCGATAATTTTATTAAAGCTTCCCTAGAAATTAATCCATTTTTTTCATATATTCCATAACTATTTACAGACCTATCTTGAATTTGACCAATTGAGTGACCTAGTGATTCACGTAAATCCTTTAATGTCTCTCCAGCTGGAATCATATCATGTTTCCCACAGCCTTGAATTTTTCCCATATCTAAAAATCTAGTTAATCTCTCTTTTTTATGTTTTATGAGTGATCCAATCTGCCTATCGAATGATTCGGCATATCTTGCTTGTATGCATAATTTGTGATAATCTATTCCTTTAACATTTTTTGTAGAAATAGTAGAGAAAATACTGAATCGTCTTAGAATAGAATTTATTTGTCTGATAAGGATTTCGCTTTCTGATGTAATAGCTATATTTCTATACTTCTTTGTTACATATCCATCACAATCAAAATAAGCTCTTAGAAAGGAAGATAGTACATTGTTTGATGATTTAAGTATAAGATTTGAGATTTGTAAATTTCTTCCTTTTTTATCATATGGAATTTTAAAAACTGAGTGAAATAGCTCAGCAAGAGTCTTTGAGGATATCAGAATTCTTTTTGCTTTACTTCTTTTATCCTTGACAATAGAGGTTTTTATCCCAAATATCTTTAAACTAAGATAATTGATTCTTCGAATTATTTCTTCATCGGCATTGAATATTTCTACAGTTTTTTTGGTAATATGTCCATCACCAATAACATAACCTAAAAATTCTGCTAAGTTCTTTGTTAAATATTTTGGAAAATTAATCGGGGTTTTAGATTTAAAGGATTTAATTTTAAAATTTTTCTTGTTTAAGGCTTCATTTTGTAATAGTGATATAGGTACCTTTCCCTCTTTGATTGTCAGAGTAAATTTTGAATAATTTCGCTTGGTTTTTAGTTCTAAAATTGCATTTTTAATTGTTCCAAATCTATTAAGAATCAGAGTTTTTGCTTTTTCTTTTTCAAGATATACATCGATATCTAACTTTTTTAATTTTGGTAACAAATCAACTTTTTTGGGTTGTGTATTATATGACCTCGGAACAGCAATGTAATCCTCTTTCTGAAGCTGATCTGCTCTTGCTTGCATAAATATTCCATTTCTCATAATAAAAAATGGATGCTCTGGTGTTACACTAACAGAATTATTGTTTCCAGCATCAATTGATATTTTATAAAGCTCTTTACCTTTGAGTTTCCATAAATGAGTAACTTTTTTGTTTTCAATTTTTAAAGTATTTGGGTTAAAAGAAGGTAGTGAAAAATCTTCATTTGTTATATCAATAATTGTTCCGTCGCCAATTGATTTTTCTTTAAATTTATAAGAATAATTATCGTAGATTGACTTTGCAGTTTGCATATCGCCATTATTTAATGGGATTATGCTTTTACCGTGAACGCATTTCCCCTGGCCGTAGAGGCCTACCATCATAATTATTTGTTTTTTAACAGGTAATTCTCGAGCATCGCCTAAAATATTTACTAGTTCTTCATAGACGATACGAATGACATGTTCACGGTTACTCATTCCAGCAGGTGGTTTTTCTTCAAGAGCTCTTTTTCCAATTTTTTTTGATAAATTTAAAACAAGTTTTACATTAACATCAGCTTGAAGTAGAGCCCTTTGTATATCTCTGACTACTTCTTTTACCAATTTTTTGTCAATGTGAACTGCGTTTGCGATCTTTTTGAGAGTTCCTTTTAAAGAGTCACCTAAGTCATCAAGTACCATATTAAATCATAAATAAAAGAGGTGGAATTAAAACTATCGCTTTAATTCTTTTTCTAATCTTTTTTTCTTATGTTCATTATTTAATTTTTTGTATCCTTTGAGATTTACAAGAATATCTCCCCAATCGTCTAACATTTTTTCTAAGTTCTCTTTTGTTTCTAAATAAAAATGTCCTAGTTCTTCTACCGCCTCTGAAAATGCATCAATTGTATCTGATAAATCAGTTTCAGTAATAATACCAATAATTTCATTGTTTAATATCACAGGAAGTTTTTTGATTTTATTTTCTTTCATAATTTTAGCTGCTTTTTCTATTGGTGCAAGGGCATGTACTGTCTTTATATTTGGAGTCATAATTTCAGAAACTTTTGTTTCTTTAGGGTTTTTATTTTGAAGAATTACTTTTTCTATTGCATCCCTTTCTGTTATAATACCTACAATTATATCTTTGTCTTTTACTACTAAACTTCCGACTTTATTTTTACTATAAATTTCACAAGCTTGGTAAATTGTTTTATTACAATCTACATCAACAATATTCCTAGTCATTACCTCTTCAACTAGCATTAGGCATCCTCATTTTTTTCCAAGTTATAATCTTTGATTGTATTAATAAACATTGTTAAATGTTTGAATTTTATTCAAAGAAAGGTTTTTAAGTAAATAATAATTAACAGTCGTTAATCACAAAATAATAGCGGGGTTAGTTAATAAAAGTAATATATTAATCCTCTAAAAAATTGTATTTAATTATAGGGGTGATAGTAAATGAAAATTAAGAAAATAAAAATCATAACATTGATGTTGATAATACTGCTTTCTTTTTCAGCATCTATACAAGCTGTTAAAATGCATAAAAAAGAAACTCTCGAATCAATAAATTTGATAAAAACTGGAACTGGAGAATTTATTTTGGATGATTTGGATCCTAATGTAGATCTAGAAGTTACAGTTACTGTAGAAAAAATTAGAGCTTTAGAAGATTTTGATAGATTTTCTGACCCTGATTTGTATGTTATCATTTATATAAATAATGAAGAATTTATTAGTAAAACTTGGGAAAATAAAAAATTTATTGAAGAAAAATGGGAAGCTAAAACAAATGTTTCAGATTATAAAGAATTTGTAGATATAAAAATTGAACTTTGGGAAAAGGATCCAATATTTGATACTCTTTGTGATATTGCAAAAAACGATAATAAAAATCCGTCTAGGAAATCTATACGATTAAATTATAGCTTAAAATCAGGTCATTGGAGGGGAGATGAT
>CAZKQS010000115.1:0-4598 GCA_964554985.1 uncultured Thermoplasmatales archaeon
CTGTAAAAAATGTATGGGTTTTATATACTAGAACCCGAAATCTTTAATCCCCTAAGAAAGTAATTAAATTCTGTTTCTCAATTTTTTTAATATAAAATAGAAAACCCTTTTAAATGTAAAAATTATTACAAAAACGAGGACGGAGAACTATTGATGGGTGTTCTTCCAAAGGATTAAGTGGTATATATGAATGAGTTAGGTCAAAATGTTAATTTAAATAATGCTGATTGGGTTAAAAGAGTATCAACTGGTATAAATGAGCTTGATAATATCTTGAATGGAGGTCTACCAAATAACACAATAACTCTTGTATCTGGTACTCCTGGCTCAGGAAAAACTATTCTTTGTTTTCAGTTTTTATGGGAGGGCCTTGAAAAAAACGAAAACTGCTTGTTTTTAACTTCTGATGAAAGAATTGAAACAATTAAAAGACAGGCAACTGAACTAGGCTATGATTTTCAGAGATGGGTTGAATCAGGTAGACTTAGATTCATTTATTTAGATCTAGATAAACCAAACATCCATAAAGAAATGGAGCAGGAAATTTCAACTGGTAAATACTCAAGAGTAGTACTTGATTCTTTAACACCCGTTTCAGAAGTTCCGGTATGGGTATCAGGTGTGCATGAAATAATCCCATCTGAAACAAATAAAGATACCAAAAAATATCCCGCTGGTTCAATTCCAGCAACACGTATGCATATAAGAAGAATACTAGGCCTATTAAATAAAGAAAGATGCACAGCGTTAGTTACATCTGAAATACCAGAGGGTTCAAGATGCTTATCTCGTGATACAATATCTGAATTTATGGTCGATGGAATAATACTACTTGATCTTGATACAACTATGGATAGAAGAAAACTTACTGTTAGAAAAATGCGTGCGACAAAACACACTTTAAAACCACAGGATATAGCAATATCTGAAGGCGGAATTAAGTTTCTTTAAAAAATTTTTTAATTTTTTCTTTTCTCGATAAATTTTTCAATAGCGGTAATAAATCTGTAAAAATCATCGATATTATCTTTTATTATAGTGTAGGCTATTTTATCATCTGTAGTTGCGTATCTATGTACTAATATATTTCTAAATCCTTTCATGTTTTTTAATAAATCAGTCATTTCATCTGATAAAATTCCTTCTTTGTTAAGATTGTCAATTATACTTTCATCGCTTTCAGGTATTGAAAGATCTAGATCTGTGTTAATTATTGCACAGATGTCGATTATGTTTTCAATTGACGATTCAATTTTTTTATAAATCCCGTCTTTTATTAGTCCAAGTTTTAAAAATTCTTCATAGTTTTCTGGCAGATTTTCTTTAATTATTTCTAGATTTTCTTCGATTTCTTTAATTTTAGTTTGGATTATCTCTATTCTCATGTAATAACTCCTTTTTTGATATAGTCATAGAATCTTTTCTTAAAATCATCGAATTCTCTATATGTTTTACGACTTATCTCATAAATCAATTTTTTATCAGAGGTGTAAAGTATTTTTCCTTTAATTATTTCTTTTTTAATGTAAAGAGGTAAATCCTGAAATATTTGGATGTCATATTTATCATCTACTCTACCTAGAATTTTCATCCTAAACTTGAATCTTTCTTCTTTTTTTGCATCATAGTATACTGCAATATCTGTATCTGACATTGGAGTTTGTTTATCTGTTGACTGTGAACCATATAATATTATGAATTTTACCTTTTCTTTTCCAAGTTTTTTTATTTTTTCAACTACTTCATCAGTTTTTTCCATCTTTATTTGATATAATCTTTAACTAATATATAAAAGCAACTAGCTTTTTTTAGTAAATAACTTTAAATAATACAAAATTGATTTTATAACTGAAAAGTTGAGGAGATGATTTTGGATGCAGGATGATCCTATTGCCCTAGTGTTAGATGACCTTCTAAAACTAGATGATATACTTGCTTGTATGGTCGCTAGGCAAAACATGATAAGTGTAATGCCTACTTTAGGAACTGATGGTTTTAAACCAGAGGTTCATGATATATGGGATATAATTCATAGGGCTATGGATGATGTTTTTAATGTAATTCGTGAGTATTCACAGACTGGTCTAGCAGAAATGGAGTTTAGACTTCAGGAATATGAAGTTCTTTTTTATGTGTTTCATGAAACAGATAATGCACTTGTTGCAATTATTCCAGCTTTATCTAATAAGGGTCTAATTGAAGTAGAAATGGAGAATGCAAGACGTGAAATACAAAGTATAATGGATGAAAAAGAAAATAAAAATTTAGAGGTATCAAAGGTTTAAATCGTTAAAATGAAAGAAAAAGATATTGATGCAGCAGTTGGAATGACTCGTAAATGGGATGCACGAGAAGCAGGTAGGGATGTTGCTAGAAATACAATTAAAGATCTTAAGACTCCTCCTAGTTTTATAGTTTTATTTAGTACTATTCATTACAAGGATCATGGAGGATTTGAAGAATTTTTAAAAGGAGTATGGGATGTTATACCTGAAGGAACACCTCTAGTTGGTGGGACTGTTGCAGGTTTTATGAATAATTATGGTTGTTTTACTAGAGGTGCAAGTGCATTAGCAATATCTTATCCCAATATGAAAATTGGTATTGGAGTCGGAAAAAATACAAAAAGAAGCCCAAAAAAAGCATCAAAACAAGCAGCTAATCTATTGAAGAATAAATTAAATGAAAGTAACTTTGAGAGTAACTTCATTTTTAATTTCATATCTGGGCCCGAGGTTCCAAATATTCCAGGTTTAGGTCGAAAAAAAATTATTAAATCAGGCATTATCAGTAAATTTGCACCGCAGGCATTTAAAATTTCACAATCTCTTTTTCAAAAAGGTTTTGCCATGGAGGATAAGATTTTTAAGGAGATAACAAAAAAATTACCAAATTTTAATATGGTTCTTGGAACTTCTACAGATGACTATAAAGCTTTATGTAACTATCAGTTTCATAATGATAAAATATTAAATAATTCAGTTATTAGTTTGGGGATTTCAACTGATATTCCTCACGATGTAGTTACAACTCATGTGATGGAAAAATCAGAGGATATAGCTATAACAAAGATTGATAAATCTCGACATATTGTTAAGGAGATTAATAATAAGCCTGCTGTACCAGAATTATTAAAAATTCTCAATTGGCCGTCAGATTTTTTGAACGAAAAGACAATGTCACATACAATACTCTATTATCCTTTGTGTATAGAGCGACATAATCATAAGATACCCGCAGAGATTGTCTTTATCTTAAAGGATTCTTTTTTAGTTCCTTGTTCCATTGATTCAGATACAATCTCAATTATTAGAGTTAGTGGCGAAGATATAATTAATTCGTTTAAAGAAAATATTCTTCATTTTGATAATATTAATCCTGAATTTGGGTTATTCTCTGTGTGTGTTACAATAATTGAGAGTATTGGATACAAGATGAATTTAATACAAGATGAAATTTCTAATTATTTCGGTGAGAAACCATTTTTAATGTTCTTTTGTACTGGTGAAGGAACTTATTCACCAAAAGAAAAAATAAAATATGCAAATATGTCTGTAAATTCTGCAATTTTTGGAAACCCAAAATAAATATTAAATGATTTTTTTATAGTCATTGATTGCCTGTAGAGCTATACAAGTAGTGTAGATGTCCTCTTTTTTCCCAGGCCAATTAACAAAATAACCTCCATCCCAAGATCCATCTGATTTTTGTTTGCTTAATAACCAGTCTATTCCTTTATTTATTGATTTAAAATATGTTTTTTTTGGGCTAATTATTAAACAATTTAATGCTAATGCACTTCTTAATGCCTCCGAAGGTCTAGGTTTGTCTTTTTTAATTATGCTCCAAAAACCTTTTTTGTTTTGATTTTTTAGAATAAAATTAATTCCTTTTTTATAATAATCGCTTTCATCTAAACCATATATGTTAAGTGATGATAATATGGTATGCATTGGATAAAATGGCGTGTCATAATATACCCAATTACTTCCCCAACTTCCATCTTCTAATTGAGTTACTAATAAATAATCAATTCCTTTCGAAATTTTTTCATTGGTCATATTTAATCTTAATAATGTATTAATAACAAATCCTGTAATTGAAGGCCAATATCTACGTTTTATAATTTCAGGCGTTCCGATTTCCCAAGAACCATTACTCTCTTGTTTATCAAGAATAAAACTGATCGATTTTTCAACATCTTTATCATCTAACCATAAAGCTAGTGTGCAAATCGGTGTAGTTTCCATACAATATTCATTTGGTTTATATGAGATTGTATGATAAAAAGATCCATCATCTCTTTGAATTTTTAATAAAAAATTTACAGCCTTTTTAATAAATTTTTTTTCATTATTTTTTACTGATTTAATAGTGATAACTGCGTTAGCGGTCTCCCAAACATTCCATCTTTTGTCACTATTTAAACTAATTGAACCATCACTATTCTGTTTGCTAATTAAGAATTTTACCGCTTTATCAATCGAATTTTCTAAATCCAAATTTTACCCCTCTTTATTTTCAACAGATTTGCCGAAATTTGTCAAATCCTTTAATATAAATCCATATTTTTCTCCCCATTTTTCTGTCTTTTTTAA
>CAZKQS010000116.1:0-4510 GCA_964554985.1 uncultured Thermoplasmatales archaeon
TGATTCATTACCAAAAGATATAAGAAATTCAGCAAATAATATTATGGATATTACAAAGGATTATGATAATTACTCTTTCAATATAGCTTTAGCATATGGTGGTAGAGAAGAAATAATCCATGCCATACAAAAAATTGCAAATGACGTTAAAAATAAAGACCTTGATATAAAAGACATAAAAGAAGAAATTGTATCAAAGTATCTATATACCAATGGTATACCAGACCCAGATATTATACTTAGAACCTCTGGTGAGGAAAGAATTAGTAATTTTTTACTCTGGCAGCTTGCTTATTCTGAACTATATTTTTCAGATGTTTATTGGCCGGCACTTAGAAAAAGAGATTTTTTAAGAGCAATTAGAACTTGTCAAAAAAGAAAAAGACGTTTTGGAAGATAAGTTTATTCTTGTTTTTCTAGCATTTCTTCAACTTCATCTGCAATTTGATTAAGTTTGACAAATTGGGTATGCAAAAAATAAATAATTATTCCAAATGCAATAAAAAGTAAAGATAAAGCTCCAATTGAATCGATCGTTGAACTTTTTGAAAATAAAAAAAGTTCTCTTAAAAAACCAGTTGAACCTTTGCTTAAAAAGATTGAAAAAAGTTTAAAAATAATAAAAAAAGATAATAGAAATATTCCAACTATTAAACTAACTTTATAGTAAAAACCTGTCTTGAAGTCATGTTTAGTTGAGAAATATTTCTTTTTAAACATGTTTTTCCTTTTTAGTTAGTTTTTTGGTCCGCCAGATACATTCAAGGAATTTTGTACTTTACTTTGTAGTTCATTTAGTTTTTCTTTTGTTCTTCCTTCTTGTTTCTGGAGGGTATTCATTCTTAGTTCTAATGACTCTTTATCTGATTTAAGATCTCTAACAATATCTTTTTTACCTTTTGTTTTTATAAGAATTGATCCTGCACTTTTGTAAATAGGTGTTTTTTCATCTGTTTTTTCAAGTTCTGTTAGTGCTTCTTCAGTTTCTTTTAATCTCATTTCAACTTGTTGCCTTTGCTGCATAATCATTTGAATTTGTGTTCTCATCTGCTGTAATCTATTGATTTGATCTTGTAATTGTTTTGACATTTCAACATCAGCCATTTTATAGACTCCTTAATTTTTTTTGGTAATAAAAGTTGTGCCTATTAAAGGTATTGGCATGTTAATTATTTTAAAGACTTTTTCTAAATTATTATTTAGTTTCTATAATATAAAGTCTTATGTATCTAACTTATATCTAAAATTTAAAATAATCGTCATTATATAATATAAATGGAAAATATTAAATAATAAGATGCAAATATACTATTGTAGATTATATTATATAATTTGGGGGATAAAAATTATGAAGAAAAATGATAAAATAGTTGTAATGCTAGGTG
The DNA here is from genome assembly GCA_964554985.1 of uncultured Thermoplasmatales archaeon. Classification (GTDB taxonomy): domain Archaea; phylum Thermoplasmatota; class E2; order DHVEG-1; family DHVEG-1; genus CAYZTD01. The sequence goes on from CAZKQS010000116.1 coordinate 1,386, forward strand.
TAGTAATCTTGGTTTTGGCCTCTATTGGCGTATATTTTTATGATTATGACCTTGGAGCAGGACAAAAAATAGATGCAATTGAAGACATTAGTTCGACAACTGGAACATATAAAGAAGATTTAAATGGGTATAGTATAACTGTTGCAGACACAAATCCATTCTATGCATTGGTAGCTACTCCTTTAGCTGTTCATTATGATAATGAAGGACATCAAGAAAAAATACCATTGTATGTAAAAAATTATTCACATACTTCTGAAGCAATAGATAGATTACAGAATACTTATTTATTAAACTACAAGAATATTGATTTAGCACATGAACTAGATTGGAGTTCTACTGAAGAATTTTCTTTGGCAGTTGCTGAAAAATATTGGAAAGATAGTGAAATAGCACTAATTATTGAAAATAATAAAGACGGCTACTTTTTAGGAGTAAACGCAGTCCCTATTGCTTCTTACCTAAGTATTCCAGTAATAGTATCAAATGAAATGACAAGCGATGTACAACAGGTTTTAGATAAATTGGGAGTTAAAAGTTTAATAGTATGTGGCAATGTTGATTTAGATGGAAAAAACTATAATCATATAAAATACGATTCAGTTGAAGAAATTGTAGAGGATGAAATAAATTTATTGATAGATAAATTTGGATCTATCGATTATTTGGCACTTACAAATCCAATAGATGCATATGATCCTAACGTTCTAGACTCAGAAGAAAAATATTTTGGATCTGGTTCTGATGACTGGTCATTTGAAATACCAAGAGGCTATAAATATGCAAGAGTAAAAGTTGAGGCTACTTCAGATGAACCTATGTCTTTTAGATTAGGCGCTGATTTAAAAGAATTGCCTTCGGTTTTACAGGAAATGGAAATAACTGATGGCGGTCATGCAATCCCTGTTAGAGATGAAAAAGGAAATATTTTAAGATATAATTTTTATAGAGAATCTGTAGTCTATGGACGAGAAGGTGTTACTTACAAAGTAAGCGGTCCGAAAGATGTAACAGTAAAAGTTACAATCGAAAAAATTGATCATCCTGTTAACGCAATGATGAAAAAACTATCTACACTTGCACCTTATTTAGCATCTTGTCATCATGGTCTTGTCTTTGGAAAAACAAGTTTTGCTTTTACAGCAAATGATACTCTTAGAAATGATAATGGACAAAAAATCCCTGGTTATTATATGCCTAGGTTTAACCCTGAATTAACACCATTATCAAATAAACACATCTACGATAATGTACATCTTCCTATTAATGAAGTATTATCAAAAATAGCAGATATTTCATTAAGTGGAGGTGCTTATACAAAAGATATTGAGCATTTACATGATTATTATAGAAATAAAGATTTCAGTATTGCATTAGTTGGAGGTGCAACAGTATTACCTCAATATACTTATCAGAATCTATTAGAACCATTTGGTGACGTGGATGGAGATGGTACTGATGACACAACCTATGGAATGGGTGGTGGAGGCACTCCAAGTGATGTTATCTATGGTAATATAGATCCAGTGAAATATGATTGGTCTAACATGGCTCAAGATATATATACAGACCTTCCACAAATGGAAAATGTAGTAGGAAGAATAACTGGTTGGGACGTTCAGGATGCTGATGCATTGGTTCTAAAGAGTTTATTTTACAATGATATTATTGATAACCTTGTAGAATGGAAAGAAAACTTTGCTGTTCTCATTGGTGACGGTCAGGATTTTAGAAAACCATTTGTTAGATACATGCTAGAAAAAGTCACTGGTTTATTCAGTCTTATTAAAAATGTTGCAAGTAAGATTCCTGCAACTGCTGGTCTAGTAAACTTTATGGATTCAAATGGACCATGGAAACATGAGACAGGTTATTCAGAGCTTAACGGACTTAGAACAATTGCAAAGGCTGAAGAAGTTGGTTTTGAAGTAAAAGATGCATGGGATGCTCATGCTATGATCGAAGGATATACTCAAGAAGAGTTAAATGAAGTAAAAAATAGTAATCTACTGTATAGACTATTTTTGAAAACTTCAGATTTGGAAGAACATATCGGTAAACAAGTAGTCAAAGGTGGAGAGTACATGGAGCAGAGCAACTATATATTTGCAAATGCACATGGTGCGATTGGAACCTTTGGAATGGGTGGACCTGATCTTGTATCTACAGGTATAGATATTAGGTTGATACCTGGTAAATGGATTCAAAACACAATTCGATGGCTCACACCAATTGGTGGAGGATGGCTTGGACCAGGTTTTGGTCTTGAAAACGGTTATACTCCACGTTCAGTTACCGGTCTTGAATTAGGTCCTTCATTTATGTTTCTTGAAAGCTGTACATGTGGAAAAATAGATGGTGTATACCCTCAACAGAATGTAGGCCAAGCTTTACTTCATGCAGGTGCTGGGGCACTTGTAGCTTCAACTACAGGTTCTAACATTGGCGGAGGATATTTGCCTGGTACACATGAAGGAATTTTGGGTAACCATATGTGGGATACTCCTTTATCTGTTGCTAAAGCCAGAAGAGAATGGGAAAAGAAAGCAGAACAAGGAATATACATTGATCCGCACTTTGGATATAAGATATATGAGGATATGGTTATGCATATGGGCGATGAAGACAGTAGTGTCGGAGAAGCTTTGATGCATGCTAAAAATAACTATCTACCTTATGATATAGACTGGAAATTATGGTGGACGCCACCTTTAAGTAGTGGTGAAGATAAACCAGATGTATATGGCCCACATAAAGAAGCAAAATACACAAGTTACTATGAGTTTACTTTGTATGGTGATCCTGGTTTTAACCCATATGAACCATCTAACGAAGGATAAATTAGGATTTGCTAATCCTTAATTTTTTTTTATTTTCATAAAACTTGTTTTTTTATCCTTAAAAGAATTATTAGCAATGAGTAACTAAATATATTTTATCATATGCTTATCAATTTTGTATATACATTTGTACACAGTTATTTATTAAATTTTCTCCAGGTGTTCAAATCCCTTCCCCTGCACTTTTTTAAATATTGATATTTTTAGTTAATACCTTTAAACGTCTAAAATTCATCTAATAATCGTTTTATCAGGTATTCTTCCGTTCTTAAAATGTTTATCTAA
>CAZKQS010000117.1:0-4487 GCA_964554985.1 uncultured Thermoplasmatales archaeon
TATGAGAAAAAAACCGTTAAATAAAAAGGTGGGAAATAGTTTTAGGACTAGACACTAAAAAAAATAAAAAAAAAGGGATAATCAGTTTATAGTTTCATATTTATGTGTGATATGTGAAAAAGATTCAGCTCCACCGGTACATGTCACATCCCAACTTCTTAGTTCAACTTTTTCATCAATTACATCTCCTTCATCGCCATAAGTATATATGGTCTTTAAATTCACTTTAGTTTTAATTTTTAGACTCCCTTTTAAAACAAGTTTTTCATCTTCAAAAATAAGTATATCAACTTGATAAGAATCATCTGACAAAATTAATGGTATTTCAATTTCTTTAGTTGAATCCGCATTTATTTTTCCAACTAAAACAGTATTTTTACAATCAGCTACCTTGTTACTTTCTTTTACAACATAGGCAACAATTTTTATTTCACCTGATTTTTGATCCCAAATATTTGTCAAGTAGGGTGTACAAGTTATATTTATTGTTGTATTAGTTTCTTCAGTTTTCAATAAATATATTTCTTCAACAAATAGATGTTTTTCAGGTAATTGAGGTTCTGCTTCAACAGGTTTTTCAAAAAATATTGTAAAAGCTCCAAATACTGCAATTAATGCTACTGCGATTGTTACTAGAAAGATACTAGCTTTTTTGTTTTTTTTACTTACATTCATGTTTTCACCAAGTTATTGTTTGACATTAACATTATATAAACCATCAGATGTTGTTTGGGAAAAACCAAACAAAAGCAAACACTATATAAATAAATATAAATATAAACAATTAGTGAAATGACAAAAGTAACTCTAGATATGAGCAGTTTCAAAGCACTTGCTTCAGATACAAGATTAAATATTCTAAAATCTTTAGATGGAAAAAAGATGAATCTAAAGGACATATCTAAAGAAACTGAACTAAACAAGGCTACTCTTCATGAACACCTAAATAAACTATCTGAAGCAGGACTTGTAAAAAGAATTGAAAGAAAAGGCCATAAATGGGTTTATTACAAACTTACCTGGAAAGGAGAGGGTCTACTTCATCCAGAAAACACTAGAATTGTTGTTCTTTTTTCTTTGACTTTTATTGCTCTTGCAGCAGGAATAGTTCAATTTATTAGATATTTAACTGTAAAAGTCTCTAATACAATTCCAAGGAACCTAAATGACTTTGGTTCAAGGTTTGGAAAAGAAGCAGGTGATCTAGTTAAAAATGGAAATGTAACTGCTCCAAATAATGGTGTATGTGGTGTATCAGATGGTGTCAATAGTACAATACACGATGCTTTAGATTCTGCAGTAGATCCTTCACTTTTAACTAAATATTCTGTTATAAGATGTGGAAATGGTAATGTTTCTTTACCGGGCACATTTGATTTATTATCTGAAAAAACTATAAATTCAAATCCAACAATACTGCCTTTTTTAAAAGATAATTTACAATTTGAATGGAAATTATCAAAGATATCTACAAACCAGACTGTTAACTCAACCACATCAAAACTGGATACTGGAGCAAATTTTGCTGCTGAACAAACAACTAATTTTACAAGTGACCCAATGTTATTGTATATTGCAATAGGTTGTTTTATTCTATTTGCATCTATCTTATGCATTTCAATTTGGAGATACAAAAAGAACAAAACTCCAAAACTCTAATGCCTCCCGCAAATCTGTCGTTATTTTTATTATATATAACCTTTTCAGTTCTAGTTTGGTTTGAGAACTTTTTCTAAATCTTCTTCTTCTATAAAATCAAATAATGTTTTCTGCATCCGCATCACCAATATCCTGTATGTAATAAGTATTTAAAAATCTTTTTCTATTGTAATCCTAAAGTGCAAAAAAATAGAAATATACCAAAACATTTTTATAACAAGAAAAAAATATAATAGAATCACATTAGTTTGTGATATTATGTTTAATCTTAATCAATTCAATCATTTGGTTTTTACATAATTAGAGATTTGAATTAAAGAAATGATTTTAAAATGAAACATAAGAGGGTTAAAGTTGAATAAAAAAGACAAGCAAAAAATCGAATACAAAAATAAATGTCCATCCTGCGGGAGCATCAATCTAGCCAAAAATTATAGTAGAGGTGAAGTTGTTTGTGAAGACTGCGGGCTAGTTGTAACAGAAGATTTGGCAGATCATGGGCCAGAATGGCGTGCCTTTGACAGTGAACAACACAAGAAAAAAGCTAGAGCTGGACCGCCAATGAAATATACAATACATGATAAAGGTCTTAGTACATCTATAGGATGGAAAAATAGAGATGCATATGGTAGATCGATTCCTACAAAAAATAGAGGGCAAATCTACAGACTTAGAAAATGGCAGAGAAGAACAAGGATAAGTAGTGCATCTGAGAGAAGCCTAGCTGAGGCTTTTTCTGTTTTAAGCAGAATTTCATCAAGAATGAATCTACCAAGAAGTATCAGAGAAAGAGCAGGAATGCTTTACAGGCAAGCTGCAAAAAAGAACCTGATACGCGGAAGAAGTGTTGAAATCGTAGTTGTTGCAACAATATATGCTGCATGCAGACTTGCAGGGATGCCAAGAACACTTGATGAAATAAGTAGCATTACAAGTATTTCAAGAAGAGATATTGGCAGAACATATAGATTTGTAGTAAGAGAATTAAAACTTAAAATGGCAGTTCCCTCTCCACTTGATTACATTACTAGATTCATAGGAGATCTGGATCTTAGTCAGAAAGTAAAAAAGAAATCAGTTGATATACTAAATAGAGCAATAGAAAAAGAATTAACTAGTGGTAGAGGTCCAGTAGGTGTTGCAGCAGCATCAATATACATTGCATCTGTCATGTCTGGAGAAAGAAGAACTCAGAAAGAGATATCTGATGTAGCAAGAGTAACTGAGGTAACGATAAGAAACAGATACAAAGAACTTGCAAGAAAACTTGATATTCAAATGGAAATCTAATCTTCATTTTTTTCATATAATTTTATTAAACTACTGGCTATTTTGCTTTTTAATATGAAAGAAATAGTGTATACAGATTTAGATGGAACAATACTTGATCATGATACATATTCATATAGTGAATCAAGACCAGGTATAGACTTATTAAAAAAAGTTAATGTTCCCTTAATTTTTTGCACTAGTAAAACAAGATTTGAAATTGAACACTACCGTAAAAAACTACAAAATACTCATCCATTTATTTCAGAAAATGGCGGTGGAATATTCATTCCAAAAAATTATTTTAATTTTGATTTTAAATACGATACCATAATTGATAGATATAAATCAATTATCTTGGGTGAAAAATTCGATTATTTATTAAAGATATTAGATGAATTAAAAAAAGAATTTAGGATTAGATCTTTTATAGATATGAACCTTGAAGAGATTGCAAAATCCTCTAATCTTAGTTTGAATGAAGCTTCCTTAGCTAAAAAAAGAGAATTTGAGATACCCTTTAAACTAATCGATAAAAAAGATGAAAAAGAGCTTTTAAAAAAAATCAAAAAATTAGGTCTAAACTGTATGGCGGGTGGTAGATATTATCACTTGGCTGGAGAAAATGATAAGGGTAAAGCTGTAAAGATTTTAAGTCAATTATTCAGACAAAAACATGGTAAAATACATACCTTTGGATTTGGTGATTCATATAATGATTTTAGTATGCTTGATAATGTTGATGAGCCGTATTTAGTGAAGAAAAAAGATGATACATATTGTTCTGATAAATATAACTGTGCAAGTGACATAGGGCCAAAGGGGTGGAATAATGTTATTCAAAATTCTTTTAAAAAAGATAAGTAATTTTCATTAGCTTTTGTTTTTAATTTAAAAGACAAACTTTAAAAGAAAGTTTAATCATTTGATTTCTATTAACAGGGGAGATTATGAAACAAAAGTTTATATTTAGGATTCTTATTTTCACAGCTTTATCTATTATTTTTATTGGTTCATTAGGCACTTCTTCTTCTCAGCCTTATATTGGTGAGGATGATGAGTATATAAAAGAAGTGGAAATAAATACCGAAGGAAAGTTTTTTTGGACTATATATAAGAATTCATCAACTGATTATTCTGTAACTGTAAATGTAGACGGTTTGAGTGAGTGGAGTACTGAGATAGTTCCCCAAAATTTTATATTATCTGATGATAAATCATATGAAGTTATAATTCTTAATATTAAGGTTCCTAAATATCCTGATGTTGGTAGCTTAAAGGGTAGTATAAATTTTGTATATAGGCCTTTAAATAGTTCTGAAAAAAACACTATACAAAAAGATTTTGAAATAAATATAGTTGGAATTTATGAAGGAAGAGAAAACACAATTTTTGGTGGTTTTAAAAATCCTTTACCAGAACCTTTTGATAATTCCTATGGCGCACTTATAATTAATATTTTGATATGGCTAATCCTTCTTGGATATTCATAATAATTTATTTCTTACTTGTAGTATGATTTTCTTTCTTTTATGTATCTATTACATTTAACACTGAAA
>CAZKQS010000118.1:0-4466 GCA_964554985.1 uncultured Thermoplasmatales archaeon
TTAAGCTTGAGCCCCGTTAAATTTTCGATGCGAAATCTCTGAACTAGTGAGCTATTACGCACTCTTTAAAGGATGGCTGCTTCTAAGCCAACCTCCTAGCTGTCAGAGAAATTCCACTTCCTTTACCACTTAGCTTTCAGCCATAGGCTGATCCGCGCTTGGCGGAAATTTAGGGACCTTAGACGACAGTCTGGGCTGTTTCCCTTTCGACCACGGAGCTTAGCCCCCGCAGTCTGACTCCTTTGCAATAAGCTTTAGTTATTCGGAGTTTGATTGGAGCAGGCAGGAATTATCCCATCCTACTCCATCCAGTGCTCTACCACCTAAAGCGTTAACAAAAGGCTAGCCCTAAAACTATTTCGGGAAGAACCAGCTATTACCAGGCTCGATTAGCTTTTCACTGCTAACCACAGCTCATCCCCCGGTATTGCACGGCCGGTGGGTGCGGACCTCCTCCTCGATATTCTCAAGGATTCATCCTGGCCATGGTTAGATCGCGCTGGTTTCGGGTCCCGAACATTCAACAAAAAATAGCGCTATTCACACTTGCTTTCGCTTTGCTTTTGTCCTGAAAGGACTTAAACAAGTTAAATATTCGGACTCGTTGGCTCGTTCTGCAAAAAGCACCCCGTCATCCCGATAAATCGGGACTCCGAGTCTTTGTAGGCTTATGATTTCAGGTTCTATTTCACCGCCCTTACCGGGCTACTTTTCACCTTTCCCTCACGGTACTGGTTCACTATCGATCATAAAGAGTATTTAGTCTTGGCAGTGTAGGACTGCCTGCTTCCCACGGGATAGTCTTCTCCCGAGGTACTTAAGCACTTTGGCTGATTATTGAAAATAATAATCAGTCAAAGTCCCGGATTAAAACCGGGTATATTAGCTAGGAGCATAAAGAAATTTTTACCTACGGGACTATTACCTTCTATGGTTGCGCTTTCCAGCGACATTCGATTAACAACTTTATTTAATAAACTCCTTTTTAAAGCAAAAATGCGGGAGGCCTAACTCCTATAAAGAAGCTAGACTTCCAACAAAAGCTCCAAAAACGCTAATACCTTGCAACCCCCACTAATAAATTAGTAGGTTTAGACTGCTCCCCTTTCGCTCGCCGCTACTTAGGGAATGAACCCATCAAAAGATGGGATTGTTTTCTTTTCCTCCGAGTACTGAGATGTTTCACTTCCTCGAGTTCCCTTCCCAATTTAACATCGGGACAACATTGTTTAACCAATGCTAGGTTTCCCCATTCGGACATCCCCGGATCAAAGGTTGCTAGACACCTTCCCGAGGCTTATCGCAGTCACGCCACGTCCTTCATCGGCTCTTTATGTCAAGGCATCCGTCATAAGCCCTTAAATATCACCACACCAATTTTTCAAGGAAAAATTCCCAAAAAAATTGGTGCGGTGATACACTTTCTTAATTATATATACAAGACGGAAATTAACTTACTTGTCTATTCAATTGACAAAGTACTTCTAATAAAAAGACCGCTATCTGAAGCGGTCTGCTCTTTGAGCAAATTTAACTATAAACTAGCCGCTTCGTTTATATAATAGTGGTCTTTTTATAGATTTCATATTGTCTATCTTATATCTCTCCTGATTCCTTGTCAAGCCCTATTTAATGCTTTCTTTTAATTTTTCTAAAACTTCAGCAGCGGTATCTTTGCCTCCTAATCCAAAAGCTAATCCAAAACTAATCGCTAAAGCAGCAATAAATCCGGTAAACAAAGTTTGGATTAAAGAAGGAACAATTCCTAATTGCAGCAAAGCAGCCAATAAAGCAAAAACTAAAATACTCCATTTAGTAACTGCGGCTAAGAAATTAGCTGAACCAAATCCAGCTGCTTCTACACTTGCCTTAACTAATTTTTGCAAGAAATTAGCAATTAAAACAGCTGCTAAAAGAATCAAAATCGCTACGATTAACTGAGGAATGTAATACAAAACTCTAGTTAAAAACTGATTTACCTGCTCTAATCCTAAAATATCTATTGCGGCAATAAGAAAAACTAGAATAAAGAACCAACGCACCAATTCTCCGACAAACCTAGCTGAATCAAGCTTTAAATTAGCTCTTTCCATACTTCGCTTAAATCCCATTTTTTCTAAAATCGCGTCAATCCTTAAAGTTCTAATTATCTGAGAAGATAATTTTCCAAGCAAATTAGCTATTACCCAGCCAATCAGAAAAATAATTAAAGCGCCTAAAAACTGAGGTAAAAAACCAATAAATCCTGTCCAGAGGCTTTGCAAAGAAGAAGTTATTACTTCTGTCCATGTCTGAATCATCATTTAATATCACCTCCTTTCATAATATATAAATTCCATAAATTATTTTAGATTTATTTTTATTTTAACACAAAAGCAAAATCAATTACCTGTGGATAACTAAAATAAAAAGCCCGCTGAATACGGGATTTTAACTATATAAAAAAGACTGTCATTGCCCAAGCCTAGAGGACGCTCCTTTTGTTGGCTAGAGGACGTATCTTTTAAAGAGCGTCCTCGATAGATAGGGAAAAGTTTTTCTATATTATGTGGGCGTGCCTGGATTCGAACCAGGGACCTCGTCTTTATCAGAGACGCGCTCTAACCGACTGAGCTACACGCCCAATTTAACAATAAAATTATAACAAAAAACACCTGCTTAAAGCAAGTATTTTTGTTTTGTAATCTTATGCAGTTGTCCCAGCTAGTCTTAATTTAGGGTTCCAAGACCAATACCCTATGATTGAGTATGGAATTCCAAAGACTCAATCATAATCGACACCTCTAGTTTAGTATAAAAACTAGAAAGGAGGTGATCCACCGACAGCTTCCGCTACCGGTGCCTTGTTACGACTTCACTCTGGTTACCGATTCTACCGTAGACCCTGATAAACAGGGGTTTCGGGTATCCCCGGCTTCCCTAGTGTGACGGGCGGTATCGAGATCATTGAATAAATGTCTCACACCACCGGACGAACGGTTTTCCCGTATCCTGGCGGTTTCCATCAATTTTACTTTTTAAGATAATAATTAAATCCCTTTGCTTTTTTACCACCTTTTCTAATTCATCTCTCAATTTTACTATTTTTTCAAATCCTTTATCTGTTAAATGTTCTTTTTCATGCATCATCATAACAATTTCTCTAAATAAATTATATGTCTTTAATTTTTTTGCCTGAAGAGAAGTTTTATCAAGAAATGGAAATAAATATTTTTTCATATCCTTAATGCTAGTAATTTTATACTTAACATGAGGATACCATCCATAACGTTCATATGAACAATCATAAATTCTACCACATCCGATAGTTATTAATAAACGCTCTAATATTTCTTGATCATCAGCCCTTAATTCTATTTCAAATTCAGGCCGAACCTCTACTTTTCTACGGGTTGTCTTATTCTTTCCAATGCTTATCGAAAAAGAACCTTCCGCATCAATAAATCCGGCAATATATTGGGGATGTAATTTCTTTTGATGGATTCGCTCCTTTCCCAAAGGTCTTTTTAAAAAATATTTCTTTTTAACAGACTTTATTTGGGTACTATGAGCTCTGCTGACTTCTCGCATAACATTAAAATAAAATTGCTCTTATTTCTTACTCAAGGTTAGTTTACCACAAAACCTAAGATTATACGAGATCTCCCACGGTCATTTTAAAAACATTTCTTTTTCATCTCGGCATTCCTACACTCTATATCCTCTAATTTGTAGATAACTTCCCCATGTACTCGCAGGGTCGTTAGGATATAAAGCCTCAAACGAATGCTCAAGCTAAAAAATGCTACTCCCGACGTAAAGTCAGGACCCCGATATAAATTATCAGGGTTTCGCCCTTCAGTTCGACCCTCACGGTATCGAACCTGCGATTTCGCTTCAAAGAATCTACAAAATCCTTGACTTGATTTTAACAAGTTAGCTTTTAAAACTGCATGGCACCCGAGTACAAGACTTGAGAACGTATTCACCGCGGCATGGCTGATCCGCGATTACTAGCGATTCCGGCTTCATGAGGGCGAATTGCAGCCCTCAATCCGAACTGGGACCAAGTTTGATGGGATTGGCTCCACCTTGCGGTTTAGCGACCCATTGTCTTGGCCATTGTATCATGTGTGTCGCCCAGGACATCAAAGGGACACGCTGATTTGACGTCATCCTCACCTTCCTCCCCCTATACGGAGGCAGTCTCCTATGACACGTATAACATAGGACAAGGGTTGCGCATGTTGACCCATTTAAGGGGGCACCTCAAGGCACATGCTGACGGCAACCGTGCACCACCTGACCCTGATGTCTAATAGAAAGGATTCCTTTCGGAAACCGGTCATCAGGATGTCTAGCCCTGGTAAGGTTCCTCGCGTATCATCGAATTAAACCACATGATCCACCGCTTGTGCAAGTCCCCGTCTATTCCTTTGAGTTTTAGCCTTGCGGCCGTACTTCCCAGGCGGCTTACTTAACGCGTT
>CAZKQS010000119.1:0-4455 GCA_964554985.1 uncultured Thermoplasmatales archaeon
ACGTTTCCTGCCGGACTCCCTGCAATTGCACGCCGATGTCGTTATGAATCCCAACAATAAAAAAGGAAAAGCAAGCGCCGAAGATACCGTCATGATCAACGTATCATTTTCCGCTGCAAGCAAATTCTCTATTGACGAAGCCGAATATACTGACTCGCTCGATCTCGACATTTCGGAAAGCAACCGCGACTATATACGACGAGGCAGAAACGCTTCCATCTTTCTTGAGATTAAAAACGCTGTCCCGCTCGATGTTTCCGTCAATGTTATCTTTGCAAATCACGCCGACGGAGACCTTTTCGACAAAATCGTTAGTGTTTCCGCTTCGGCCACAGATGCAAACGGCATCACCGTCGCCCCTTCCTTTACCGCCGAAACTATTTCCCTCGATTCCGCCGATATTTCACGGCTCGCCGTCGCTGATAAGGTCGTCTTCAAATTGCTTTTCAATACCGCCGATGGCCCGGACAACGTCGCCTTTTTGCCGAAGGACTGGATCGAAATTATTTCCTATTGCGGAATTAAGTATCACATTGACCCCGATTTGTAATTCAATACCGGTGAAAATAATTTTATGATCGTCAACACTTTTTTCAACGCACTACCACGTACTTCCCGCGCCGGCGGATCATTTTCACGGGCCGCCGTGTGTGCTTTCGCCGCCGCCTTATTGTTTTTCGCCGCCGCCAGGGCATTTTCACAGTACGGCTCATACGGATTGACTGACGCCGAAAGCGTTTCCAAAGGAAATACATTTACTTCCACAGCCACCGGATTGCTTTCCGTCGGAAAAAATCCCGCTTTGCTCTTCGACTCCTGCTATTCTGACAATGCCGTATATTTTTTCATGCCCGCCTTTTCCTCGGAGGCCTACACCAATTCCATGTCCTTCGACGATATTGACTATTTCTTCGGCGGAAAAGAGCCTAAATACCTCACCGAAGACGATAAAGAAAAGCTCTATGGCTATTTTGAAGGCGCCGACGGTCAATTACATTACGACATTGCCTTAACCTCATTCGCCGTTATGTTTTCCCCGTCGGACAGCATTGGTTCCTTTGCATTCGGAATTACGGACAACGTCAGCGGAAACTTTTTCGTCCCCGCCCAACTTGCAGAATTGCTCCTCAAAGGTAATGAAAAAGGCAGAAAATACTCTTTTGACGATCTCAAATATGAATCCTGGTGGGCCCGCTACTATTCCCTTACTTACGCTCGAAATTTTCACGTCGCCGACAGTGGTTTCTTCCGCATAATTAATCTTGGCGCCACCGTCAAATATGTAAATGGCTTCGCTTATTCAGGTTTAAAAAATGTCAGATCATCATTTTACACCGGAAATAATAATTCCCTCAGCGGATTTCTCTCGGCCGGCGGCTTCTCGTCATTTTCGGAAGACCTCCCGATACGATATGATTTCGACAGCACTACTCCCATTTACAACTATAATTATTTCACCCGCCCCGCTGGCTTTGGTGCCGGTGTCGATCTTGGTTTCTATGCCGTCCTGCGTTCAAATCTCCGTGTCGGCGCCGCTTTGACAGATGTCGGATTTATTTCCTGGAACCGACATGTTGCTAAGCATACAATCGAAAGTGATTTGTACATCGACGATATATTTAATGAAGACCAACTCGACTCTTTGATTGAGTTTACGGATGTATCTACCGATGAAATATCATCTTATGATACTCCCCTGCCAACCTGCCTGCGCCTCGGCGCATCTTATGACCTCGCCGATTCCTTTTCCGGCATTCCCGGCAGTCTGATCGCCGCCGTCGACTACAATCAGGGCCTGAACAATTCACCATCGAATGCCCTCATTCCCCGATTCTCTTTGGGCGCCAAATGGATACCCGGCTGTTATTATCCATCCGTTAGCGCCGGCCTGACATATGACAGGATCGGACATGTAAGAACCGGCCTCGGATTAGGTTATGACTATAAATTTATTAAATTCTATGTCTCTACATTTGATTGTCTGTCACTTCTCAGTCCGAATACCTTTACCCCACAGGCATCTGTTGCCTTCAACTTCCTTTGGAAAATATATTAATATTGTTTGTAAACCTCTAAATTATTTTTCTAAACTGCATTATTATTATTTTATTTGCTATATCCTTTATTCCTAAATTTTTAAATAATATTCTATATACAATATTTAATATATTTCTATTAATTTAGCGCTTCCGTCGCAGTATTTAGTATTTCCGTCGCAGTGTTTAGTTCTTTTATCGCAGTGGTTAGTACTTCCGTCGCAGTGGTTAGCTCTTCAATCGCAGTGGTTAGCTCTTCCATATTTGCATTTATTTTAATTAATAAAGGATATGATCGTTCATAAACAGGAATTAATTGTTTTAAACATTTTGATGAATTATTTCCTGCTTCGGAACAACTAATAACTCTGTTTATTTATCTATTTCCTGTATTGTCCGGACTATTTCCTTTTCTTTCCGGACCATTTCCTGCTCTTTCCGGACCATTTCCTGCTCTTTCCGGACCATTTCCTGCTCTTTCCGGACTATTTCCTGCTCTTTCCGGACCAATTCCTGCTCTTTCCGGACTATTTCCTGCTCTTTCCGGACCAATTCCTGCTCTTTCCGGACTATTTCCTGCTTTGAAACTTTAATTTTCAATGACTTACAATGTTTTTAATTATAGCAATAAATCAATTATTCTCTTAAAAGTAATAATTGCTCTGTCATATAATATAATAATTTATTTAAAATGTTGTATATTTTTATAGAATAAAGACTTAAGCCAATTGATAATAATTATTTATTAGTTATATCTAAAATTCAGGCAATAAAAATCCCGTCCGCTAATTTACTATTAACGAACGGGTTTAGGATATGTTTTCTGACTTATTTAATAATTGTTATAAACTGTGTGGATAGATGGCCGGAATATTTGAAATACAGCAGATATTCGCCGGAAGGGATATTTGCCAGGCTGATAAGCACATTTTGTTTGCCCGGATGTATATTTTCTTTTATTATAAATTTTCCTGTCGGCGTCATAATTGTTATTGATACCGGCGATTGAATATCCGTCGGTATAGCAATATTAATGAATTGCGCGGAAGGATTCGGATACGCCTTTATTTGATAATCCGTCGCCGTTAGATCGTTATTAACATCCGTAAAATCAGTGAAATAGTACTTGTCCTTCATCATCGGCGACCACTGATTATCTTCCCACATTTGGATAATTACCTCATCCTTGTTACGATTTTCATCATACGTCGTCATAATTTTTGTTTCCGGCAACCAATCATCCTCGGCCCAGTTAAAATGCTGCTCTTCTTCTATCAAAAGATCGTCGGTATAGCTGAAATCGGCTTTCGACATGTTTGTCCATTCATTATTTTGCCAGGTTTCATATTTTAACTGCGTCTGAAGGCCGTTTGCGTCCCATGAATTTGTAACGCGCATGTCGGGAACCCATTCGGATTCGTTCCAGCGATAACTCGTGTAGCCGGCAAGATTGTCCGACTCGTCGTAATTATAATTCCACTTCGTGCGATTTTCCCATTCTTCGGCAGAAACATTCCATGCCTTGAAGATTCGTTCCAAAAGCGCTCCGGAATCGTCTTTTTCCATCTCGGTAAGGAAAGACGGCAGCCATGAATCTTCCATCCATGCGAACTGATGAATTTTCGCAGAGTTTCCAAATTCGTCATACTCCCAGGAAATCTTTGCCGAATTGTGCCAAACGCCGTCATACCACATTTTATCGATGGATTCCGACTTTAAATCGCCGTCATACATTGTAATTTTCATTGAAAAGTTCGACCAATCGCCGTCGCGCCACCTTTGATACTGCTCTTCCGTTATACGATTTTGATCATCGTAGGCCGAAAGATTGCGAGAGAAGTTTGTAAGCTCGCCGGATTCGACTTTTTTATAAAGATCTTCGGTCAAAAAGAAGAAATCGTTGTATGTATATAGATTAGCGGAGGATAGAAGCCATTGTCCGGCTTCCCAATTATAATTTTCCACCTTCCAAAGCAGCATCGTATCGCTCAGAATTTTGTCGGACTTCGGCGAAAGGGCATTTGTTTGTGCGAAAAGCAGCGCCGGCGCCGCTAAAAGAATAGCCAGCGCCGTCAAAAGCAAAATTGAATTCCTGAAATGCATAATTTACTCCTTTTTTTGAATAATATATTTCAGTTGATCGATAATAAACTTTTCGGGATTTATTTCCAACGGGTTCAGCCAAAGAATTTCCGGGTTACGACGGAACCATGTCATCTGTCGTTTGGCGTAGCGCCGCGTATTTCGCTGGATTAACTCAATAGTACGCACCTTCGACTGCTTTCCATGAAGATAAGCGAGCGTTTCCTTATATCCGACAGTGTTCAAAGCATTCAATCCTTCGTGAAAACCCATAGCGAGGACGTTGGAAAGCTCTTCGGCGAGTCCGGAACGCCACATAGCTACGGTTCTTTTGTTA
>CAZKQS010000120.1:0-4437 GCA_964554985.1 uncultured Thermoplasmatales archaeon
TGACTTTTCTGTCAATCAGCGGGATCTGGCGCTCCAGGTTGTCTTCCTCCGCCATAGCAAGCAGCAGGTTGGTGAGGTAGCTGGCGTGACCGTTCGGTGTAAACCCAGCGATCACACCTCCCTTGGCGATGGCATCATCCAGCGCAGAAAGAGCCCGGTCCAGATAGTCCTTTCCGCGCCCTTCCCTGCTGGATGAAGTACGCCCTGGAGGCAGGATGGGGCCATCTAGAAGCACCACGGCATCCCGCCTTCGCTCCGCAGCGGCACGCGCTGCCAGCAGCAGCTCGAGAGAAAACCGGACATTATCCACATACTTCCGACCCCTGGCAGCCCTCTCCCGCAGCAGTTCGTCTGGCCCCAAAAAAGCTGCCTGATATTTCCCGGGCGGGTCAGTCACCATGGCGTGGGCATACGCCCAGGGTAAGGGTTCAGCGGGGTCCGGGTATATCTGGGACCCGTCCACGGCGATGATCTTTGGCGCGGGAAGCTTCGTTTCCAGATCAACCGGCTCCCAGGGCGCCTCATGAGCAGGCAGCGCGCCGCGATATCCTGATGGCGCTGAGAACGCCTTCCCCCTGGCCGCCTGGATCAACCTCTTCAGCTGTCCCCCGGGACGGCTGTTTCCATAGCTGATGGTATTGAGATTTGCACCCAGTTCTTCTAACCACATGACTCCTCCTCGGGGCAGGTGACCAGCAGGTAATATGTCAGCAGCGCATGGGCTTCTTGACTCCTCTCGTTGCTGATTTTTCGGATGAACGGGGGAACATCAAAGGAAGTCATGCTGGCAAATATCCACCTGGCGGTCACAACGAGGTCCGCTGGGTCTCCCAGAGACAGATTCGGGATTTTTTCTTCCAGCGGGATCCGCGTCGCTCCCCGCAAGAAGGAAATCAGTCTCAGGTAGATAGCTGCCAGCAGCGCCCTGCCGGCTTTTGGGTATGGGTAGGTCCTGAACCAGAGACCCGCAAACAAGATCAGGAATCTGGCCAGGTCTGTGTTCGTGATCTCCACCACCCCACAAGGGGGCTTTGGAGATTGGTAACTTTCCATTTTTCACTCCTTTTCTTCGCCCTCTTCTTCAGGCTGTTCGGCCGCTTTGACCAGGTCTTCCTCCCGCCACCGGTCCATCAGCAGGGCCACCAGGGGATATTGTTTGCCCTGTAAGGCCAGAATCGCGACCAGCAGAATGGGGTCAAGCTGCACCTCCCTTTCACCATGCTCGTTTTCAGCAAGGCGGATGCCCAGCTGTTCAAGCACCTCTTCAGCGGGGGACTCCTCCGGGCAGAGATAGATGCGGGTGGGAAGTTTTTCCATCCCTACACCCCCTGCCGGACCATGATGTCGACCACATATTGATAAAGATTTTCCAGCTCGTCCAGCTGCTCCCGATGCTGGGAGCGGGCCCGGTGGATCCTGGATAGAACCTTTTCCTTATTGCCCCGCTGCAGCAGAGCAAAGATATCATTGGCAAAGCTCTCAAAGGAGGTGGTTTCTGCCAGTTCCGCCAATCCTTCCTCCACCCGGCACTGGGTCTGGCGGATGTGATATCCATTGGTATGCTGTTCCCCAATGCTGTCTTCCTTGAGCTGCTGCAGAGCCTCCACAGCCTCCCCCAATTTGGGATTGGAGGGAGCCAGCTTCCGCAGTCTTTCCAGGCGGGTGTTCCAGGACTTGGACACGGCCGAAGAGATCTCCACGCCGTCCCTGGCTGCGCGAATGATCTCATCCGCCAGCTGGGTTGTAGAGGCCGAGATGCGTTCCATCGCCTCCTGCATCTGGGTGATCTCCGGCCGCATCTGAGCGAGCAGGATCTCTTCCTGTTTACGTCGTTTTTCCTTCAAGGTCTCGAGTCGCTCCACTTCCGCTTGTTTCTGGATCTCCACCAATTTCATCTGTTCGGATTCTCTGCTGGCTAACAACCGCAGCGCAGCTGTTTTTGCGGTCAGGGATTCAACCTCTGCGTCCCGCATTTTTTCCACCTTGTAGGTGATCACGGGCGGAAGGGTTTTACTGACAACTTCCATCTCCATCCGGATATCCCGCTGGATCTCCTCTCGGGTTGGAAAACGTTCTTCAAAAAACCGCAGCCCGCTGTCCAGGTAGTCCTGAAGGTCTGGCCCAGACTGACCCGAAGCAGACAGGTCCCCCCAGGCAGCTTGTAAGGATTCCCTGTAGATCTGCTTTGCCTGCCAGCGCAGGTCCTCGTGGGCATCGACAAGGAACCGGTCACGAAGCGCTTCAAACTCATCCATATGGGCCTCAACCGCCCGGCTGAACGAGTCAAAACACTCCACCGGAACCCACCAGGCTTTGCGGGGTCCCTCCCAGACCTCGATCGCTCCCCGATCTTTGCAAATCGTCCTGATTTTAGCTGCGTGATTCCGCAGGGCGTTCTGGATCTTTTCCGAGACCAGGTTCTGCAAGGTCGCCGTAAACACCTTGCTGCGGGGATCGTCCTCAGGGATCCCCAGCTCCATCAGGTCTGAGGTGGATTGAAAACGGCGAAGACCGTAAGCGTGAATCAGGATCACCGAGCCGTCCATGCGGGCTTTGATCTCCCCATAAGGCAAAACCTCCGCCAGGAGCTGTGAGATCTCCCGCGGAGGCAGCTGGGCCAGCTCCTCATAGAGCTGTCTATGGTTATTCATGTGGTATTTCTCCTTTAAACTGAAAAACCCCGCAAGGCTACATGCGGGGGCTGAGTACGCTTGTTTAGACACCTGCCTTTATCAAAGGCAGACTAACATAGCACTCTGATCCTGAATTATTTTGAACTTGTGATTAAGTTTCTATTGGGAACGGGCTGAAAAATTTATGAATAATGTCCCCCAGATTATGCTTATATCAGATTATACAAAATGGCGTCCTGTGTCTTTTCATCCTCCAGGAATGTCTCATAATCAGAAACTGAATACAGCTCAATGCTGGAAATTGCGTCCAGGATATCTTGTAGCTTTTTTTCGTCTTTCACAAAGCTACCGCCTCGGCTTCAATTGCTTTGACAAACTCCTCGTCTTTTTCTCTAGAGAGTGCAAAGGTTGGAACAACGTCAACGTCGACTCCTAATAACTGCTGAACATCATATTGAAATCCGCCCACACCGAGGGCAGATGCGTCAGCGGTCATCTCAATGAGAAAATCAACATCGCTTCCCGTGCGTGTTTCACCCCGTGCAACTGAACCGAACAGATAAATATCTTTCACGTCATACTTCGTGGCAATCGCTTTCAGCTGCTTTCTATACTTGCGAATTTCCTGAATGTTCATCATTAACCTCCTCTAAATTATACTCCACGGATCAGACCCTTTCTTCAAAAAAATTTCCCACTGGGTACTCCTTAATTTAGCGGAGAGAGCCACCACTATTACTCACCTCCGTGAGGCCGCACATTTCTTCAATCAACTTACGGTGGATTTCTCGTCCATCCATAATTAACTCTTCTGGGGCTATGCCCTCAACACAACGCGTTGCTTCTCACGTATTCTCAATAAAACAGAAAACCTCAACAGGATGACCGGACATACCCGTTGGGGTGATGAATTCATCCGCTTACATTTGTTTCCGGCGTAAGGACGTTTATTCCTCCCATCCTGGAAAAATGTTTCCGGTCAAACGTGAACACTGTATCAATGTTATGGGCATCCATCCACGCTGCATGATAGGCATCGTTGAAATCAATGTTTTTTTCCACATACCAACCCATGGCCTGTATGATTATGCCTGCATTGAAAATTTCCAGGCCTGGAGTATTCAGAAAGACCAGGATTTTTTCTTTGATTGCCTCCTTAGGTGCGTCATAGTACGATTCAAGCGTCCAAACAATCTCCGCGACCACCAGTTGATTTGTAATAAGTGAGAGTTCTCCTTCGCCGGCTTTGAGAAGAAGTTCCTCTACTGCGTCAGCCTGTTCAGGGACATCATTTGTCAGATACCGCAAGAAGAGATTGGTATCAACGAAGATCGGGTTATTCGGCATCTTCTTCGCCCTTCTTGACCTGCGCAGCCATGACCTGTTTTCTGATGGCAGAAAAATCTTGGGGTCCGGACACTTCAATACTGCCGCGCAAGTCCAAAAGCGTTTTCTTAACCGGTTCAACAATCACCTTATTATCCGAGAGGGTAAAGGCTACATGATCCCCTTTGCGCAGCGAAATTTTGCTGCGAATCTCCTTAGGGATCGTCACCTGCCCCCCCCGCCCTACCTTAGATAGCGTCATATAAATCTCTCCTTATCTGATTTTTCTTCTTTAATCAGATATTCTTTATTTTATCAGGTATTATACAGTCCGTCAATTTAATTATGATTTGTCATGTAAAAGGCTGCAGACCCTAGGCGTGGATCATGATCACTGAGCCATCCATGCGGGCCTTGATCTCCCCATCAGACAAAACCTCCGCCAGGAGCTGTGAGATCTCCCGCGGTGGCAGCTGGG